>JAHFKJ010000055.1 GCA_023245415.1 Candidatus Gottesmanbacteria bacterium
CCGACGAGCATGTGGAACGCGTGATGGCGCAGATGGTATAGATAAAAATAAGAAGTTTTAATATTCAGCCGCTGCTGTAACTTCCTCCACACTGTCAGGTTCATGGTAAGGCTTGTGTTTGATGCTTTTCCAGCTCTTATTCAGATGTCCGAGCATCATCACATCATCAAACATATCATATATAAGATGGAGAACAATCGCCCCAAATAATACGACGCCGGTTTTCCAGTCATGTTGAAATGATAACAGGGACAGGAAAATAAAAAATCCGACAAAATAAACATTATGCGTCGCCAGTCCCGTATTGGATTTATGATTATATTTCCAAAATAACCAAAGAGTCCGCAGCTGCCCCTGACGCAACAGTTTGCGGACTTCAAATGCATACCATTCATGCCGGCCGTAGGTAAAAAAATACAGCAGATGATCGATATCTATCACGACTGATCCAAATGCCGCCAGGATAATATACTGAGTCGAAATTTGCTGCCAGACTTCCCGCAAAATCCAGGCATAGACCATCCCGATCAACATATGCGTCAGCATATGATTCATATGCCAAAGGTAAAATCCGAGTGATCTGATCCGGCGAATATAACCCATAAAAAAACAAAAATACTAAGATATTAAGAACTTTACTTTCTTATTATAATTATCTCTTAATATCATTGTATCTTAATATCCTAGTATCTAGGTTACAGTTTGAGGCTTTTGAGGTAGCTGCGGAATTCGCCATTTAAGTCTTTGTGGTCGAGCGCAAATTCAACCACTGCCTTTAAATATTCGAGTTTGTTGCCCGTGTCAAAATATTTTCCATCTTTAATTTCACAGGCATACACCGGACGTTTTTTCATCAAATTTTTTATTGCGTCAGTAAGCCAAATTTCATTTCCTTTTCCCGGTGTCAACTTCTCGAGTTCTTCAAAAATATCCGGCGTCAGCACATAACAGCCGTGTGCAGCCAGCGTCGAGGGTGTATCTTCAACTTTTGGTTTTTCAACTAAATTAAATATCTGGTAGACATTTTCTTCGATATGTTTGACATCAGCAATTCCATAGCGGCCGACGTCTTTTTTGGGCACTTTGACAGCCGAAATCACCGGATCGCCGTATTTCTCAAAAACTTCAATACATTGTTTGGCACGCGGAGGCTTACTGTAAATAAATTCATCACCCCAAAGAACGAGAAACGGCTGATCGCCGATCACCTGACGCGCGGATAATACCGGCGTACCGTTGCCGTAGTGGCCTTTTTGGCGCACATAAATAAAGTTGGCCATATCGGCTATTCGCCTCACTTCTTCAAGTAAATCCAGTTTCCCCCAGGTTTTAAGCCGTTCCTCAAGCTCAAAGGGATAGTCAAAATGGTCTTCTATTGCCCTTTTGTGCCAACCTGTAACGATCACGATATCCTTTATTCCGGCAGCCACAGCTTCTTCCACCACGTACTGAATGATGGGTTTGTCGACAATGGGCAGCATCTCTTTGGGTAGGGCTTTAGTTTGAGGTAAAAATCTGGTACCAAACCCAGCTGCGGGAATGACTGCCTTAGTGATTTTGTTCTGTTTTACCATTTAAATTTAGATTTAGTGGCTATACTGATTTCATATTGTATGTTGGACCAGCAACGCTTGTCAAACTTAAGGCGTGTTTTTGATATACTAATGTTATGGTACAATTACCGGCAATTGTCATCATCGCCTTACAACTGATCACGTTGGTACATGCGGTTAAAAATGGCCGGACATCTCCATGGATCTATCTCATCCTGTTTTTGCCGATCATTGGAAGTTTGGCATATATTTATATCGAGATCCTGTCCCAGCAGCGGATGTTCTCGCTTGAAGGTTTAACTGCATTTATCGATAAACTTCTCACTCGCCCTGCCCAAAAAATTGCCCGTCTCGAAAAAGAACTTTCATTTATCGATACGATTACCACTCGCGAAAATTTGGCCAAAGCATATTTTGAAGCGGGAAACATGGTCAAGGCAATCGAGTACTACAACAGTTGTCTCAATAATTTACCGGCCAACGATCTGCCGATTCGCAATACGTTAGTGAAACTGTATATCAAGACTAAACAATATTCCCAAGGTTTAGCTGAAATTTCTGTTATCCAAAAACAGCGCCTCGGGAAACTGACGTCGGATGAACAATTCTGTCTGGCGCAAATTCAGGAAAATCTGGGAAATTATAAAGAAGCTCTAGAGAGTTACAGCCAAGCGGTAAACGATTATCACAGTTTGGAAATCAACTACCGGTATTTATTATTACTCACTCGTCAAAATAAACTGGCGGAAATTCTTGAGCAGATGAGGCTAGCTCAGCGTAAATATGAACAGATGCTTCCCCGCCTTCGCGGTCCGGAAAAAACCTGGCTTAAATCTATTGAAAAAGAATTTAGTTTGAAAACTCCCGAGGTGTAGCTACAATTCCACCCCCGAGGTGGAATACGAGGTGGAATAAGGCACAAAATTGTTTACGAAATTTCTAGATGCTAGATTTAAATCGTTAAAATAGGTATCTGCTGAAGAGTTTGGATATATAAAGTCCATACGGTCCAATCTCACCCAATCTGTTTCGGGATAGATAATGCTTGTGGGCAGATAAAAATCCTTGACCAGACTGCCGCCATGATCAGCCAACAATTGCAATCCGGTTACTGCCTGATTTTCTAAAACCGTATACCCGCTTCTTCCGGTTAGCGGAACTATAACGCCTGCCTGTAATAACCTGGAGAGAACCATTTGACCGGTTCTTCGGATCAGGTTTCCAGAATCTTTCGCATCAGTTGGACTGCTTAGATACATATATTGAGCCAGAGCTACCGTTGCCTGTATCAGCGTCCGCGCCTGTTGGGAAGTGACGTCAGGAAAACTTTTCACAAGTACGGCGTGAGCAAGCAGTTCTGATTTAGCCTCATCAAGAAATTCTGTCAGCTGGGGATGTTCTTTTCTGAACGTACCAAGTCCCGAATTTGAACCGATATCGTCCTTGGATACGATGCGCCGTCCCAATTCACGCGCTCCGGTCTTCAAAATGATTGCCTGAATGAGAGCAGTTTCATCTACGGGATCGTTGGGAAACATCGCTTTAAGTAGTGGTAGAGCAAATATACCGGCGACCCGCTTCAAAGAATTGACCTCTATATCTATCACATCCACCACGCTTTTCCCTAACGCTAACCCGCCCAAATGGCCACTGTGCATCACCAAGTGCGTCGCGTTGACTGGCGGAATAAGAACATTCAGATGCGGTGCAAAACCATCATGTATTTCCTGTGCAGGATCTTGCATCTTGTTTAATTCCGCTTCCCATTCTATCGTGGCTTTAGTTCTTAAACTTAGCAAAAGTTCTAATGGAATCCGGCCATTTAGTTCAGTCGATATGACGTCGGGCAGATCTATATCAATCGGATATCCCTTCTCGATTAGATCCATCCGCATTTTTCGCAGATTTTTCCAGGCTGCTAAAACTTGAGCCGGAATCGTAACAACTGATCTCAAAACATTATCTATTGTCGAAATATATTTTGGGAAATCACCGTTTGGATTCTTCCCAGCAATACTTCCTAATTGTGCTGCAAAATCGGCCAGATGGTTTTGCGCTTTATCAGTAATCATCGCCTCTAATAACGACCAGATCTCTGTAGGTTTACCGTATTCTGTAAATGTATATAAATATTGTTCCCCGGCTGTTTTTACTGTTTGTTGGTTAAAACGCGGATCATTCCCAATTCTTGTTTGGAATCGTGCAGCAGCATCAAAATACTTACCCGATGATGCCAGAGCTGCAACCATTTCCAGAACTCTTTTAGATACGCCAAAAGTTTCTTGATCCACATCCGGCATCTGCTTCACCCAGTAGTTTAATAAAGCAGATTTGTGACTTTGGCTGCGGGAAGCTATTTCCTGAAGTTTTAACCATAAATCTAAATTTGTTCGGCGTAAATGTGCATAAGCGTTAAACCGGCTGCAGGTAATTTCTGCTGCCAAAAAGTCCGGCGTCGTTTGCGGGTATGTAGCAAAAGAAGCGTTAGGTTTTTGGTTAATTTCACGTGCTAATCCGGTAAATTCAGGATCCGCAACCAGCTTTTGCATACAATATTTCCAACTCCTTCTGTCAAAATCAGCCAAAAAATTTCCGAGCGAGGCGAAAGTTTCCGGACCAGGCTCGGGCAGAGGAATTTTTGTCCGTGTCACTTCTGAAACACCTATTATCTTTTCTGTCTCAATAATTGTCATATATTTTCTACCGCTCCTGATTAAATCTGGATCAATCTAGACTTAGTAATACCAGTTGAAGATTCAAGCAGTTAAGATTTAAGTGTTTGATTATATACTTCAATAACTCAGGTTTGCAACTTAATAATTCAGTATAAACCCATCTAATCCGCTTTTCACAGCTTCGCAGTTTCAAACCGGAGTAAGATGGGTATATATGATGGGGAGATTTTTGTCTTCGGCCTGATTTAACCTCAAACCTGGTTCATCAACCCTTTATCATATAGGAAAGTGGCTATCGCCCGGGCAACTGTATCGGGCTCATTTATGATCAGGATATGGTTACCATCTTTAATTTCCACATATTCAGCATGCGGGATCCGCTGCGCCACGATCCGGGAATATGCACAAGGAAATACCGTATCGGCAGTTCCCACTAAAACTTGTGTGGGGATAGTAATTTGGGGCAGCTGACTGAACGAATTAAATTCCAGCATCTGCAAAAACATAAAAATATAACTTCGAAGTGATGTATGCCAAATATCAGAAATTATACGTTTCAAATCATAATCCACCGATCCCTGATATTTTTCCACTTCCTGGTAAGATCTTTTATG
>JAHFKJ010000028.1 GCA_023245415.1 Candidatus Gottesmanbacteria bacterium
ATGTCATCAGCTTTGCATTGGACCCATTTTTAAACCCGGAAAATATTCAACTGAAAAATGGTAAGAAAGCCGTTGGTAATATAACCGCGATAGATAAACCTTTTTTTCCATTCGCCCCGTATCATTTAGTAAATATAGGTAATGTAAATGCCCAGGTTAAAGCCCAGGCAATAATAGATCGAATTATTACGCAAGAAAATAGTAGTCTAAATAAACCAAAGTGGACCATGGATAAACGGGATTTAACTATGGCAGAAATAGACCAAGTGCCTGAAGTACCCGATCCTGATCACACTCGATTTGTACTTAAATTGGGACCGATCGCAGACTCCAACTATATGCCAACAAAAGACAGTATTCCTCTATTTTATAAAAATGGAAAAATCCCCTGCTACGTACTGACTCTAAATGATGAACCCGAGCGCGAGTGGCAAAAAACACTGCGAAAAATCGCACCCTTAGCCGCTGTTATCTTAACATTTTTGACTGCTGGAGGAATATGGAAAATTCGTCAGAAAGGTCAAACTATCAATACAGGTGAAACCGAATATGCATAATTTTTCCCTCCTGTTAATTCCACCTCAGGTGTGCCTGTCCGCCTCTGGAGGAGAATAGCTTGACACGTAAGGAGTAAAGCTTTATTCTTCCACCGTTTATAAGAAGTAATAATGAAATATAATTACATATGCCTGTAGAACGACATAAATCCCCGTTATCCCGCCGGAATTTTTTAAAGCTAAGTGGAGCTGCTGCCGGAGCATTTATTTTAGGACAGTTTCTACCTACCCCGAATGCTGATGCAGCACGAAAAACAGGTCAAGCGGTGATTGATTCTGCCCCACTCCCGGCATCTCATGTCGTAGAACTTGACTTGACACAACCAACAACCGTAGAATCGCTGTTTGCAGTTCTTGAACCCTATTCCCAAAACACGCATCCGGAAATAAGCGACGCGGATAAGAAAAAATTTATAGACGGTCTTGCGATTCATCCTGATTTGAAAAACTATTTCCTGGCAAACCTCAAGTATTTCACACCGGTTACCGTCAAAAATATTGATCCCTTCACAGGTGACTTTTCACAACGCTACGTCAATTATCTTGTGATTGACAACCAGGTGTTATTTGACGACACAGCACACCAAATGGCGGTACAATTAGGAATAGATACCAACAATCCGTCTTCGTATGATAACTGGAAACATATCCATTGGTCGGAAATTTATGATATACAATCTGATAAAATTCAAAAAATCGCCGCTGAAATCCTGGAGATTCATGCAGGTACGGGTGAACCCATACTTACAGAATGGGCCACCGGCAACAAGCTTAGTCCTTTTGCTACGCTTGCCAGTGAATCGAAAAAGTGGCCGGTAGGCACTCAGCCCTTGATGTTTGCCTGCGACCCGTTTATCGATCAGAATGCATATCCTGAATATAATAAGCCCGAATTCAAAGCCCTCGTCCAGGCTACGCAAGATTTTGGCGTAGCTTTATTTAACAAAGTTAACCCGCTCACCATAGAGTATTCTGCCAACCTCATCCGCTTCATGTTTCCTTCTCCTTTCGATATTAAACGGTTCGTCACAAATGCCCTGACCAAAGCCGCCGACAACTGGGAAAACTGTCCCCCGACGCGGATCGTAAGTGTCTTCGATCCGAAATTGTACTTAGATAATTATACAGTCGATTATCGCTATAAATTCGAGACAGGTGGAGATAAGAACGTACATCCTGATAACGTAACCATGAAAGCGCAAATGGCTGCGACTGGATATATTGAGAAATTTACTAATACTAGAATTCCAGGTGAAATCGATAAGCTAGTAGCTGACTACAATGCAGTTTATGGGACCCATTTTGAGGTCGATGTGCGTTTTCTAACCATGAAGGAAATTGAGACAGCTCCGGAAAATGACATGACGGATTTTGATGAGTTCCGGACTGATTTAGGCTCATTAATTTCCCGCTATAGCCCTGACCAAGAAACTCAACCATCCGCATATGCGGAAGCAATCATGCCCTGCCTGGTGATCAAACGCAAAGATGAAAGTAAATCCCGGCAAAAGCGGCAAATTGAACGGTTTCTCAAACAAGGCGAGCCGGTAGCCATACCTGTCGTTATTGCTACGGGCATAATAGCTGTAATCGCAGCAGCAATTAAACTTAGAATGCGCGGAAATGTCAAAGAGATCGCTTAAGGGTGAAGGGTGAAATATGAGAATAACCAATTTGTCCCGAGGTGTCTACCTACCACACCCCTGGGGTGGGTATGGGTATTTAGAAGTGAATTGATACGCAGTGGGTAATGGCAATTGAGAGAGCATCAGCTGCATCATCCGGACGGGGTATGGTTTTTAGATTCAGCAGCCGTTTCACCATCTCCTGCATCTGCTTTTTTTCAGCCCGGCCATATCCCGTAACCGCAGTCTTAACCTGAAGCGGTGTATATTCAAAAAGCGGAATTCCCTTCTGTTCTATAGCCAGAATTACCACTCCCCGGCTGTGTCCGACGCTTAAAGCTGTTTTGGCATTGGTATTGAAAAATAGTTTTTCCAGTGCAACGGCTTGGGGCTTAAATTGCTCAAGTAATGACGTTATATCTTCATAAATTGTCGCTAGACGCTTTGGTAAATCCTCGTTCGTAGGTGTATTCACAACTCCCGCGTTTATAAAATCCTGCACACCCTGCGTATGCTTCACCACTCCCCAACCCGTTATTGCCGTCCCCGGATCAATACCGAGAATGATCATAGGGTTATTCTAACATGTATAATAATTATGATCGAAAGATTCGATCTCATTACACTATGGATAATAAAGACAACACTGCTGAATTAGCAGTCGAAAATAATACTTACACAAGAGAACCTAATTTGATTACTGTGCCTATCGAAAACACAGATTTAGCTAAAGTCTTAGAATTAGAATGTGCAGCTAAAGGTGAAATTCTAACATTTCCGGAATATGCTTCTGTAGTAATACCTATTGCCTATGGTTTCCAAGGTTTAAGTAACGACGAACGTACCTCTTTTAGAGGAAAAACAGATATTCATACTCGCTGGTCAACTGCATTGGCTCAGTACTGCATCGATAAAAACTATCAACAATTATTAGAATTTGGCTGTGGCGATGGAAGCTTAGTAGAAAATACTCTATCAATTCTAAGTTCTAAAAAATATAAAATAAAGTATACTGGCATTGAATCAATTCTACCTTTAAGGCAACAAACTGAGACTCGATTGAAGAAAGCCGGATTTGAAGCAGATGTTAATCAAATCACAACCCTTGATAATTTAAAAGTAGATACTACCAGTCCGGTTTTAGTCGTTTTCCCATTCAGTTTAGACAGTGTAACTCCTAGCATTCTAACAACGAGTAAGATATATGGAGGAATGCCAGATACAGAAATTGGCATAACAGTAAAAAATGGTTATTTAATTGAACAGTTAATACTACCAAATCAACTCAAGTTTAAAAATCGAGGATTGGAAAATGGAATCTATACTGTTGGAGACAAATGGGAGTTGGATTTATCAAGTTGGGATGTATCTCATCAATGGGATAGAGTTTATTTTCCGTCCGGTATGATAGAAACATTAGCAACATTGAGTCAATTAGTACCGCTTAACTCAGAATTCATAATTATCGATGAAAAAGCTTTTAACCCAACAGGCAGAAGCAGAGTTATTTTACCTCCAAGGACTATTAATACTTTTATTGGTACAAGTATAGACTGTGATTTAGTCGATCTCTATCAACAATCCGGTAACACTGTGTTTTACCATCCGTTATGTAATGAGCTGTTACATCAAAACCTTTTTGATATTGGTTTTTCTAAAGTAAGTTACAATGGTGAAATATCAGCAGCGAACAATTTAACTTTTCATCATTCTGAAAAAAATATAAACGAAACGTGCCTAGCTACTTTTGCACAGAATTTGATCAAAAATCAAAAATTACGAAGAATATCTATTCAACCCCCAAAGATTGATTCAATTATTATTGATTAATTTATTAAATTTCGTAGATTTAGAGATTTAGGACGGTCCTAGTTGCAACTACTCCCCAACCCGTTATTGCAGTCCCCGGATCAATACCTAATATAATCATGGGGTTATTGTAATGGGACAGGTGATAAGTGAGAAGTGAGAAGTGAGAGGTGATATGTTAGTATCAAATTATGGCTAGGAAAAAGGGTGAGCGCAGAAAAATGCTGCTGAAAAAAATTTGCTTAATCACTGGAATCATCATTGTCATACTTGGGCTTATTCTTTTTAAACCCATTTCAACCGCCAATCTTACTGCTCACGGGAACCCGGCAACTACCTATGAACAAGGCATCAACACGTTAAAGCTCTTTCAAACTCAAGACACAGCACATATTTACCAGCCGTGCCGGACACAACTACTCACTCACGGAAAAAAGACACCCAAAGTGATCATTTTGCTCCATGGCTATACCAATTGCCCGGAACAATTTAAAAAACTGGGTACAGCTTTTTACTCTATCGGCTACAACGTCGTCATTCCCCGTCTACCATATCATGGCTACATCAATCGCAATTGGCATGATCTGGAAAAATTACGCGCCGAAGATTTAACCCAAACGTTGGACACTGTCATTGATGGAACCTCTGGTTTAGCTGATCAAGTTATCGTTGCCGGCTTGTCAGGCGGAGGCATTATGGCCGGCTGGACTGGGCAAGAACGAAGCCTGACCAAAGCAGTTCTCATTGCCCCCAGTTTTTTATCAGAACAGGTGAGTGTGCCGGCTTTAAACGCTCTTCGGACACTGCCGAATTTTTTCCGCTGGTGGGATCCCGTGGGCCAAGATACCACACCCGGCTTTGATCATGTCTACCCGGGCTATTCGACCCATGCATTGGGTGAAATTTGGCGACTTGGTCATGCTTTAATTCAATTTTCTCACCACAAACCCCAAACGAATTCCCTACTCATCATCACCAACGCCTCAGATCACCAGGTAGACAATTTCGTTACCCAAAGTTTAATTGACAATTGGCGCAGATCAGGAGCCACCGTTGAGACGTATACGTTCCCCGAAAATTGGCACCTCAATCACGATATCATCGACCCCCACAGTCCCGAACAACAGATAGACAAAGTCTACCCACAACTGCTGAAATTGATTGATAAACAGTAATCACCAATATACTTCAATAACTCCAGTTTGCAATTTAATAATTCAGTATAAACCCATCTAATCCTTCGATAACCTCAGGATTAGTCCTGAGTTTGACCGAATGGACTAATCCGCTTTTTACTGCTTCGCAGTTTCAAACCGGAGTAAGATGAGTATAGTGTTCTTCTTGCGGTTTTGTATCCACTGATTAAAAAACAATCTGAAGATAGGCGAGCTCTGTTTTACCCAGCTATATTCGTCCATGAACTGGTTGCGCCAAGTTTTTGTTATTGGTTAAACTCATTTACTGCTAAACCGATTATAAAAGCTGCTGCGTAAATGCGATCACATCATAAGCATGGGCAGAATCTTGAGGCGGCGGTTAATCGGATCCAGGATCACTCCCAAAGATTCAAGCGTAACAGTACCTATAAGATATATTCCCGGCTCTCCAAATACGACTGGTGAGGATCTTAGTTTTCCACTAAATTCAAACAGTGCGTTACCGACAGATTTTTCGATAGTTTCCCCGTTGGCAAGCGTAAACGTTTCTTTATCTGTAGCTTTAATACCAATTTTTTCTAATGCGCTTACCGGCATGACACTATAAATATTGCCCGAATCAATCAGGAAATGTCCCTTCGTTAATTTTTTCGGCTGCGCTGGATTTTTGACAGTCAGATCAAGATATGTGATTCCCATGAACTCACTCTACCACATTTCTTCCCAGAGTGTAAAAATTTGCTACTGATGAACGCTCCCGACTAAGTCGGGGTCACAACGACCTGGTAAAGCTAAGCTTTTTATCCGTCAAAGATTAGCTTTAAACTCAGTCATTTGTAATTATTAGTAATGATTACAAAGTATTCACTACGATACCTCTTGACAATATCTGATTTTAAATGATATTGTGAGAATTATTATTATAGATTAATTGTGGAGATAGTGAAGTAGTTTTAGGTATTTGATTTTTTAATCGTCACATTGGTTTAATAATAACTATTAACTACGAACTATTAACTAAATATGTCACTTGGAGATGAATGGCCGGACTTGTTAACTGTCCGGGAAGTTGCAAAAATTTTACGAGTCTCACCCCTCACCATCAAACGCTGGGGTAAACGCGGAAAACTACCCGCTATTCGCATTAATTCTCGCGGCGACCGCAGATACAAAAAAGAGGCAGTCATGTGGCTCCTGGGTCTCCAGCAAAAAGGCACAGTTTAGAGCTAAGAGTTAGAGAGTCAGAGAGTTTGTTAGAGAAATAGAAAAAATAATTCTTTATTAGATCTCATCGGTACTCAAAAATTCGTCGCCATCGGCTATTCAGCAGGCGGCCTGGAAGTAGCCCAAATATTAAATAAATCACTTGGTTTATCCCCTGGCTGATCAGATTTCTTCAGCTTTTATGATTGATTCAGCCGGACTAAATGATCATTCCCTGGCCGTAGACCACCCTGATTATAATAAGCAATTTTTATATGATGGATTGGCGTCTTTTTTTTCCGTACTTACACCAGATATCAGATTTTCTCCTCTTTATGATTATTCTGTCGACTCCGAAACAGGAAAATCAGCCGATTGGCTACGAAAAAATGCAGTTTATCAAAAATATTGGATAAGATCAGCCAGAAGAAATATTGTCGATTTTAATCTTACCAGATTAAGACATGAAGGAAAACTTACTTTAGTAATATTTTCACATGACCAGGTCACCGGTGTCAGTAATACAATTCGCAGGAAGCGCAGAAAAGATCCACATCAACTTGATCATGTAAATATAGAATATGATTTAGGCAACCATTTGACACCAATTTTTGCCCCGCAGCGGTTGATTTCCCGTCTGCAACATTTAATTGAGTAAAACACTTATATCCACCTTACTCCAGTTAAATTCCCTCCTTACGCGGATAATAAGCAGATTAGAAGTGTATATATTAAATCATAAGGTTCCTTTGATGTAATTGGGAAGTTCAAGCGAATTGGAAGTACTAACCTGAGTTATTGAAGACGACTCACAAGAGTAGGCTTTTTTAACAATTCTTGCTCGTTATTTCTCGCTTCTTTCGTGTCACTTATCACTTGTCACATATAATCTCACCTGTCACTTAAATAACAATCTTTTCCCCACCGACCACTTTGGGCTTTCGGACATAGAGATCTACAAAGCTTAACATGAGACTGAAAACATCTCGTACACTCCAATAAGCCCATTGCAAAGGCAAATAACGCGGTGTGTCGCTGACAAACCCATCAGTGATAACCCCCAATTGATTGCATATAAATACCGCTCGTAAGATATGAAAACTTTGCGTCACCACAACAGTATCTTTTTGTTCAAAAATAGATTTGAGCCGGTAGCAGCTATCATATGTGCGCCGACCGGCAAAATCTGGCTGAATCGCAGTTGACGGCACTCCCAAAGACACCAAAGTCTGCTTCATTACTTCAGGTTCGTTATACTTCTCAATTCGATTGTCCCCACTCACTATGATCTTTTTTACTTTCCCCAGGCTATAAAGTGTGGCAGCAGCTTTGAGCCGGTCATATAAAATATCTGAAGGAGAATTGTCTGGTATGACGCCGGCTCCTAAAACTAAAGCAGAATAATGAAAAGGCGTTTTTGACGGATCCCAATAGAGCTTGCTGTTTAGACGAATTCTAATAATGAGATAAGTCAGGAAAAAAAGAAAACAGACAGCGAAGGATAGAACGCAAAAGGTCTGCATTTTTTTAAACTTACCCATAAAACATACTTCCAAGGTGTATTTTAAAAGCTCACAGAAGTAAATAATGACCTTTTCAAACAGGTTCTAAGACATCGATACAATTCCTAATTGACCTAATCAACCCAAATTTCTTAAAGTAATTTATGTTAACAGTTCTCGGTTATTCTGTCTAAATAACTGAAAATGAAAATAGAAAAATAAACTGCTGACACCTGGCAACTAAAAAACGAAAACGAATTAAATCTTACAAAACTCATTGCTTGCCAGATTATCTGCGGCGTCTTTGGGGTCGACGACGTTCACTGATAACCCTGTTCCCAGCTCAAATCCCGCCCGGTGGATGAGGCGCGGGATGATGCGCACGAACCAGTTTTGGGCGTGATGAATATAGTAGTTGTAGGAAAATGGAATATCCCCGCGAATTTTCTGCGTCTCGGTATTGTCATAACAGGCATGCAGTCGGCACAAAGTGGATTTTAATATATCGGCTAGGTTTTTGAGCATGTCGTCTGAAGAATCAGAAAAAAAAGTTTTATCCTGCTTAGGGGCGATCCAGACTTCATACGGCCACTGCGAAAAATCAGGACAATATACTGTAAAAAAAGTATTTTCTTCCACGACATTGTTGATCGGCTCACGCGCCAGAGCATCCAGGTTAATTTGCTTGGGTACAATGACGATCTGGGAATGCGGATGCGTCAGTGATGCTCCGGCTGTCATGCCATGATTGCAGAAAATGATCACCTGTCCGTCTTCACGGTGCGTCTGATATCGCTGGCGATACGTCTGCAGAATCAGATTAACATGTTCGAGACTTAAGTCTTCTATATCTTTGTCCGAGTCAGGACTATGGATGACGACTTCATGGATGTCGGTAATCGGAAATTTATTCGGAACGACGCGCACTTTCCAACCCGGTGTATTGGGATTACCCTCGCCAACCCGGTAAACTTCCGGCGGGGTCATATGCTCATTGCCTTCGGAAAAAGGATCCAGATTGGTCTGGGAATTTGCGGTCGAGTCGAGCTTGAATGTATCAGACGGCCGGCGTGTCCGTCCGGTAGCAATCACGATCCATCTTTGGGTTTTGACATCAGGTACAAATTTAGCCATAGTATGTTAAAAGTGATAAGTGACAGGTGAGAAGTGAGAAGAATATAGCTTTTAGCCCTCAGCTTTCAGATTGTTTAACTACTGCGTATCGCTATCTCTCTATCTCCACTTTCCCTCTATCCTTTCTATCTCACTATCTCCTCCATCCCTCTCGTTTTTTTAATCAGGTTTATATCGAAATCCGACGTGTTTCTTGAGAGCTTGAAATTCAGTTTCAGTCGGCGTGTCCTGTTCAAGATCGGTCAGTCTTCTTTTAATATCTGATACATTAGAAGATATTTGATCAACTTTAGTATCTAATATTTTAATATCGTCTTTATCTGCTTTATTTTCCAACACTTTGTTGACAGCACCCACAATTTGCGCAACTGCTTCTTCAATATCCTGTTTAGTTGATGGTTTCTGTAAATCAGATTTTTTCATATTTATATTATTATTATCAATAAACCCTCTCTCTCCACAGGCTTACTATCTCTCTAATCCTCTAACTATCATGCATAATAACTAATATCTTCAACTTATCATAGTCAGTATCAATTCTCAAGGGAATATTTGCTTTTTCCGGCCGGTTATCCTATAATAATTGGATGAAAGTTGAAAATCCAAGTTTAAGACTATTTGGCGATGCAATCCAAGCTATACAACCTCCACTGGAAATATCAGACGGAGATCAGGCAGTGTACAATATTTATCTTAAAGGGATACAAGCACTTGGCGCAGGCAGACTTATTGATGCCAGTATGGAATTTTCCAAGATATTAAATGGAGATTCACTTTTTACTCTTAAAATGCTTGCTGCGCTGGGATTTATAGAATCCGTAGTTAATCAAGAATCGCTTGACAGAACAGTTGCGCTCATTTCTCAAGCGCAGGTATATCGAGGAAATATAGTAAATAGTAGCGAATTTACTCAACTTCCTTTGCTTGAACAAGCTGCTTTTTGTACTCAATCTGCTATACTTTTTTATGAACTCAATGATATTGAAATTACTCGGAAAGACTGCGCTACAGCAGTTGAACACCTAAATGTGTTTTCATACCCTACACCAGAACCCAACAGAAAAAATCTAGTTTTGGCAACAGCATTTCTTTTTCAAGGACTATCAGCTGCTCCAAAACAGGTAACGAAAGATACAAAAGTCACTTGTGAGACGGCAATTAATTCATTTGATCAGGCATCTGCTTTTTTTCTTCTTGTAGATAATCATGCAGGAGAGATAATAAGCCTATTGTGGAGAGGTATTTTGCGGAAAGATCTTTATTCTATTGTTGAAGAGGAGTCAAAAAAAATTGAACTCGTCAAATCCTCACAAGCAGATTTAATGGCAGTGATACAAATAGCAGAAGAAAATAACGAATTTGCACAATATGCGAATATGGCGAATACAACTTTAGCTCAACTTCCTCAAGGCTTTCAAAGCTAAGCTTTGATTTTATTTAGGCTATTGGGACAGCGTAATTTTACATGACTTTCTGGAACCGGAAATCATGGAATAATCGGCTAATGCTGCATACTTCTTGAACTTAATAATATAATTGGAGCATTCTATATTGATTTTGCGTTCCAAATATTACAGACTAGCTGCAAAATAAATAATGAATAGTATATAATACTCCCAAATGTCCAAAACAAAATTAATTGTCAAAGATAATCAAGTCCTTGTGGATGCTGATGTACTGTTTGAACAGATCGAAGAAGCTGGCGGCGACTGGAAGCGAGTCCGCAATTCCTATCAACAGCTGAAAGAATCATTGCAAACGGAACAAGATTAACCTAAGTAGTTTAATTTATATCAATAATCAAATCGTCTGATAAATCGGATAATTCGAGAAATTGATATTTATTTTTACTTATTGGTAATTATCACACATTCGGACGGAATCCCGCCTTAGCCGGTGAGGTTTATGGTGATGAATCTTTACTTTATTAAACTATTCCAGTCTTCCATAAATTTTTTCAATCCCTTATCGGTTAGATCATGCTGAATATTATACGAGCGCCAATCCTGGTTTAACGGGATTTCGCGGTATGGGATATCAATCAGCGTCCCTTTGTCATATTCATAACTTTCTGGAGGCATCCCAAAGCCAACGTTGGCCCAATCCTCAAAGATTTTGAACGGCAGAGTGATCGCCGGCGATTTTAACTGCAGGCCGTAGAGTAAATGATCAAGTTTACGCAGACTTGCAGTTAAAATTTCGACGTGATGATCACCCGCGCCGTACATTTTTGTCTCATTCTCAACGACCTGCATCCCATTTTCCCCTCGGTCATCAAGACGACCAACAAATGGCGAAATGAATACACGATGTTTAGCCTGAGCGGAGTCAAAGGAACTTGTCCTGAGCTTGTCGAAGGATTTCCTTGTGGCCATATACACCGCTGCTGCCTGCTCCTGGGAAAAATTGAGTGTAATATTTACAGACCACTCCTGACAAAAAATTTCCGCAGCTGCCAGACCATTGCCAGTCAAAGGAAATTTGACGACGCCATTGGGAATCCAGTCTTTGTAGACTCGCGCTTGTCTGAGCAGCTCTTCTTGGCCCGTTGCCTGATCGCCAATGACTTGAATTGATATAGGACCTGAAGTCACTCGTGCCACTGACAGGATGATTTTTTTGTATTCGGCTAGTGCTTCTTCATGAGTGAGCTTTTTACCAGAGGCCAGATATTTTTGAATCTCCGGGTTTTTGGCTACCAGAGTGGGATTAGTCGTCTGACCGCCGATTCCGGGCAATCCGGCCTGCTTTAACATGTGATCTGCCTGTATCGTCTCGGCCGGATCCCCGCCGTCAATGAAGATAAGACTTGGAAGTTGCATTTATTTATTTTAACGATCCTTAAAATATAAATCAATGAAATCTTTTGAGGGGCAAGGATATTCTTCAGTTTTGAATTGATAATTCTTGCTATTCTTTTGTATTTCGAATTTTTTCAATCAAAGCCTGTCGGATAAAGTCTCTTCGTGACCCACAGTCACGACCGACGTATTTATCAATTTTCTTAATAAGTTGAACTGGCAATAAAATCTTTAATCTTTGATTATTCATAAATCTTATTAAATAACGATTAAACTTCTCCGTCAAGAGTGCTAAATAATCGATATGATAACTTTGTGATATAATTGCATCATGAAAAAGCTACTTCCGCTCGCAATAATTTTCATCGGTATCGGGTGTATCGTTTTCGTCTTTTGGTATTCACACTCCAATCCCAGTGTAGTGTTGCAAAGAAAAACAGAACAGCAGAATAAAGAACAAACTAAATTAATTCAAGCGGCGACGGAAAATCTGCAAAAGTATAACGACTGCATGCTGGCTGTGCTTCGGGAGAAGAATTCGTACACACAAGCACACCCACAAATGACTCAAGGTGAAGCGAAACAACTCGAAGCGACTTTAAAAGCTGAAGAAGCCGACTGTAATCAAAAATATCCGCAATCAAGTCCTTAATCCAGTAACCACCAATCAATCTATGAGGTTAAAGTGGATTATTACCGGAAATTTTTTGAAGTTGAAGAATCACTTGCCCCTAGTAATGTCATTCCGGCGAATTTCTCTTACTGTAGTAATTCCCCGTTCAAGATGATTTGGAGTACGGTACTCAGTATCAACCAGAGTGATATCGGGAAAAATTGTTGAGTAGTCGATATGACGGCATTCTTCATCTTCGTTTATACCGGGTGACCAGTCTGAAGTAGCACTCAATTTCGGCTCTAAAAATGTACGAATGGCACTGTTGACCCTGTCAGCTTCTTCCGACTGGTGAGCGTCGTTCGGCTCTTTTTCAGGATGCTCTGTATCGTAAGTAAATTTATCATTACCATCATCCCCCCCCAATACTTTTCGCAATCCTTCTTCCAGCGTCTGGTAGTAGTTAGCGGGCAGGAATTTTTGCTTATTCCTGACTACACTTATGAGTGTATCGATATATTCGCCTCGCGTAGGACCAATTTTTTGATCTGCTAATGGCTCTGCCATAATATTATATAATTTTAAAGTTTTATATCAGTGTTTGATAATTTTAATCAAAGTTTAATAATTTTATTTTCCGCTTTTTACATTTTTCTGTCAAGTGTCTCTCTCGTCCACCTGTTAGGTGGATCAGATACGCCACCTGTTGACATGAACATGGTTTAGTTCTATATTTTTATATATGGCGGGTAGAAATTTAATATTTGCAGATGGCCAGTACTATCATATTTTTAATCGTGGTATTGCCAGACAGCCGGTGTTTTTCACAAAACGTGATTATGAACGCTTTATTTTGACCTTCAACTATTATCGATATATCAACCCACCTTTAAAACTTTCCAGATTCTTACAAACGTCTTTAGTTAAGCGCATAAAATTAATGGAAAGTCTCAATAACAGCAGTCAATTAATAGATATCCTGTGTTTTGTACTGATGCCTAATCATTTTCACTATTTGCTAAAACAAAATATAGTTAATGGCATCTCTATTTTTATGAGTAAAACGATCAATAGTTACACTAAATATATAAATACCAAACAGGAACGAGTCGGTGATTTATTCCAAGGGGTTTTTAAAGCTGTCCATATCGAATCTGATGAACAATTAATACACGTATCTCGATATATTCACCTTAATCCAGTTACTTCACATTTAGTAAGTTCTGCAAAAATATCTTCATATTGTTGGTCTTCATATCGTGATTATCTTAAAGGAAAGTCAAAATCGCTACAGATGGACCCTGTTTTGAGTCTTTTTAAATCAAACCGTGAATTTGAACAATTCGTCCTGGATCAGGCAGACTTTCAACAAAAGCTGGATGAAATCAGTCATCTAACTTTAGAAGATAAGTTAAAGTAATCAGGTGCGAAGCTATTCCACCTAACAGGTGGACAATACCCCCGGCGATAAAAATGATGGATTTTTTAAAAGCAAATTTCGCTTTTAGGAATAGTAGTTGAATTATACCCTTGAGTTCGCTCTCTAATACATTTATTTTTTGCCAGAGCGTCCTGTAATTTATAGCAGCGTTCTAAACATTGTTCCAATGTAGGGCCTGTGGTATTAGTTTGAACTGTATTAGTTGAGCCATTAGGAATCGGTGTAGTTGATGGAGCAAATTCATCCCCATAGGTTTCTTTACCGAAGCGTTCATCCAGTGCTGTGTCTTGTTTTTGGTTAAACTCAAACCACTCGTCTTTATCTTTTATTACCTCATCCAGTTTCAAAAGCGGCAACTTGCCACCAGTCTTACAGTCAAACAGGATTTTCGCATTCGCACTCACTGTCGCTTCCTGGCTGTCATTTAAACAATGTGTATCGACGACGCCTTTAGTCGTAATCACCCGGTTGCGGCCGTCAGGCAAAATTCCATGTGCATATGAAGTCCCCCGTACAGTGGCGACAGTCGTCCCCGTTTCCGTCTGGTAAGATTCGTTGCCTAGAAGTTTGGCGACCCGGTTCCAGATCCGCTTTTTAGTGAGCATGAGTTCCACCTGCACCGGGCTGGCGGTCAATTTTTTAAGCGTAATCTCTGTGTTGAAATCCATGCGGGTGACGCTTTTGTTGGCGTAAACGATTTGTGCCCGCCCCGTTTCTCCGGTGATTATTTTCGTGCCTTCGGCAATTTTTTGTTTATCAACCGCATCAGTTTTATCAATAGATCCGGGTAAAACTACTGAAACTGGCAGGGCAAAGATTTCCAGCGTGGCAGTTACGGGTGGCAAGGACGGTTCGTTTTGCGCGGATGCAGAAGGCGATGTGAAGGCAGGGAAGTTCCGACTGGATTTAATAAACCAGTATAATCCTGCGCCAATTAGAATCACAATCAGGATTGGAATAAGATATTTTTTCATGAATATTAAGTGATTCCTCTATACCCATCTTACTCCGATTTGCAAGCTTTCAGCGTATCAAAGAGGATTAGATGGGTTTATACTGAATAATTAGGTTGCAAACCTGAGTTATTGAAGTATAGTTTAACAGTCCGGATTCAATTTCGTCAATGCAGAAAATCACTTGAATTCTGCGATATATTCCACCACAATTTTATTTTTCCAACTTTTAAATTTTTTTCACCGCACTTATGGCTTTCCTTCTAAATAATTCGAAAATAATTGCCTCAATACCCGGAGGTCTCCATAATTCATAAATAATATTTCCGTCATAATCTATTGATAGTGCCGGTCGCTTTCAGATTTCATCGTGTCTAAACTTTTTGTTCAACCGAAGTCATTTCATAAGCAATAGACTTAAACAACAAATCAGCCAGACTGGGAACGTCTGAAAAAAAGTTGCGGATGAAAGTTTATGTCAATCCCTGACATAACTAGTTTTCTTGGTAATCGATTAATTTTAAACCCATTAGATTTCCAACTTCGAGCACGAGATAAAATGT
This sequence comes from Candidatus Gottesmanbacteria bacterium, assembly GCA_023245415.1. Lineage (GTDB taxonomy): Bacteria > Patescibacteriota > Microgenomatia > UBA10105 > UBA10105 > JAHFKJ01. Next base: position 15,359 of record JAHFKJ010000028.1, read on the forward strand.
CCTTGTATAACTGTGAATCTCCCTGATCTATCGCAAATAAGAGACTTAAGGCAAAAAATAATTGATCGCTGTCGGGAATATTAAAGGTTCCTCCAATTAATTTCGCCCACTCTTCCCGTCCGCCCATCTTTGATCGCAGCTGCGCCAGTTTTTGCAGTGTTGAATTAATATCATTTGGATTGATTTTAATTACCAGATCGGTCAAAAGTTCCATTCGCGCCGGATATGTCGATCCCGGATAATCTTTGATAAATCTTTTACCCTGGCGCTTATTCATCACATAAGTTCCCAGCATCGTTGCTTCAGCCTCCTCGACATTTTGGAATGAACTCATGACTTCTCCATCCACTTTTGCTTTTATTTCCGCTCCTTGCACGATATCCATTTCGACTGTCTTATTTTTGAGCTCAGCAGTATTTTTAAACATTTTCCCAAAAACCAGATTGTAGAGGTCCGGAGATGTGTATGCTACAGCTGACCAGTGTGCCAGTTCATGCGCCAACACAAATTCTAAAAGTTCTTTTCGTGCCCCGCTGCCTTCTGCTGTATTTGGAAATTCATTTGTAAAATAGACGATTGAACTTTTGTTTATATAAACTTTATTATCGCCGGTAATTGCCGGCCTGAATTTTTCGCTAGTTGCGACATAACTCGGTTGCAGTTTTTTCACGATGGTTTGAAATTCTGTTTCAGTTTTTACTAACACAACCGCTGCGCTAGCTTGATCACGATCAAGATTCGTCCCCAGTATTTTGTTATAGTCATCCACTGCTGTGCCAACGACTTCCTGCAGTTCACTTAATGTCAGTTCGGGCAAAGGTTCACTGACTGTTGCTTCCGGCATAGCAGTTGATGTAGCGGAAGCTCTGGTTGGCCTTGCTGGAGTAGCAGGAGAAGTACAAGCCCCAACCAATCCTAATGCAGCAAAAAAACTTACTCGAAGAAAATCCCGTCGGCCAAGATACAATTGCCCGAATTCAGGCAGGTTCGAACATATATCTAACTCGGCAATCTTTCCCGAAGGATCGAAGTTGCCGTATTTAGCTTCTAATCGAGACATAATAACCTATAATATATTAAGGGGTAAATCATGTCAAATCAGGACTTACGCAATTAATTTAAGTCTAGGCTGTCATTGCGAGCGAAGCGAAGCAATCCAGTTACATATAAGATTGCCACGTCGCTACGCTCCTCACAATGACAACGTGCGTAACTCATGTCAAATACCGAAATTGAATTTGCAGTATACCTCTGTACTCTCATCGTTTAAAAAAACTTGTGCTGATTACTCCAGTTTCAGAAATCCCCGCCGGAGCATTTCGTAGATGATTTCGCTGTTAGTGCGGGGTCTAAAAGATTGGGTAATTAGTATTCCGTCTTTATTCCGTCCAAAAATTTGAATTTTCAATTTATCCCGAACAGACTGCATTTGTCTTTTTACCGTATAATGAGACTTTTTTTTAAAATCTTTTGCAACTTTAGCAATAAGCGGCTCGCGAATATACTTATAATTCGGTGACAGTCGTGTCTTTGTTACTTTTCGGTCCGTCAATTGAGACGCCTGTTTAATATATGCTTCTATAAGCGTGCGCTCGGCTGGACTTAACAATCCAATACCGGCATTAGTGAAGCGTAAATCCTTCAATTTTTTGTACTGACGTATCATCTCTGGTTTTTGAGCAACTGGTTTAGCTGTTGCTTCCCCTACTGGTGGAAAACCACCAGAGTGCAGCAACCAGTCAAGCTGAATAGAAGACATTAGGTTTCTCTCTGTCATAAGGCCAGATTATACCTGATTTAAGAACAATTTTGGATAGTTTTAAATAAATCCACTCCGGGAGAGAAAGTTGAAACCAGACTTTTTGAAATTATTTCTGGACAACTATAGCCGGGCGGCTTATAAGAAAACCATGTGTTCGACGACGAGGTTTAATATCCGAGTTTAACATTATTACAGCTTTTTCACCCGGAGTAAGCTCAATAAAACCTAAGCTATATTCTAATTTAGTTATCCGAGATGTTGGCTGTGATGTAATTAATGAAGCAGTCATGACGGTTAAATCATACAAAACGTCAATTTGTCCCATACTATTTGGAAATTTACTTACGTTTATTCGATTATTTCCCAAACGCGCATGTTCGCCAGCAAGTACTTTCCGCTTTTTTTTGACCGGACGGCCATCTTTATCCAAAGGCTGAAACACCAGTTTGATCCGTGGCATTGGATTCCTATATTCTGGGGTATGTAATAGTTCTTGATGTTCTGGTGTTAATACAACCATATAATTATGAGAATTTTAAACCAGAATTACCGTGATGTCAAGCCTGTAGTTAAATAATTGAGGGTATATTTTTAGACTTCTGATTCCACCTCGGGGGTGGAATAGCTTGACACCTCGGGAGTAATTTAGATTGACACATAAACAAAAATTTACTATTAAAGCTCATACGGATATATCATCCTTTGATCTTCTGACCCGATTTTATCCTGTGATACTTCAAAAAATTGCGTAATTCCGATTTTTTGAGCGGTTTTTTGGAGCTTTTTCACATCAAACAAACTTGCTTTTACTTTGACTTCATACGCGGTATTTTCCGCCACAATAAAATCAATCTCAGCCCCGGTTTTTAACTGATAGTAATGAATACCCGGTTTAAGATCAGTCTGATGTCCCTCATAAACAAGGCGCGTAAATAATTGATTAAATATTTTGTTTTCAAGTAGCTGTCCCCGACCAATTTGAGCGACTCGATTTAAAATTCCGGTATCAATAAAATATACCTTTGGCTGGACTCGAACCTGAACATCTCTAGAACTAGACAATGGACTAAGTAACGAAATTAAATATGTCTGCTCAAAAAAATCTAAATAGGCAAGTATCGTTTGTCTGGTAACCCCAAGGCTTTCTGCGAGCTTTCCTACCTCCGGTTTACTCCCTACGCGTGATGAGAGTAAGAATAGCAGCTGTTTCAGGTTTTCATTATCCCGAAAATTTGCTAGATTTTTTACATCCAGTTGAAAATATGATCCCAATACATCATCAAGCGCCAATAGCTTTTCTTCACGGGATTGCTTAAGGACTACAGCCGGGAAACCGCCAAATTGGACATAATCATCATAGTGACCGGATAACTGTGCAAATCCGGCTCGAGTAGTCAACTTAAGTCCTTTAAACCATAAGAACTCTTCAAAATCCAATGGGTACAGCTCAAATATAAATTTTCGCCCGGATAAGCTTTCCGAAAACAAATTTTTCAAATAAAAACTGCTCGACCCAGTCAGGTAAAATTTTATCCGGTAATGATCGAATAAATATTTAACAACTGACGGTAAATTACGTAAGTATTGGATTTCATCTAAAAATACAGAGGTTGGCCGGGAAAAATCTAACCCCAACTTTTCCAGGGCTACTTTTATGTTTTCGTAATTTTCTTCTTGAAATATTTTCTGGTTTACCGGGCTTTCCAGATCTAAAAACAGTTTATTGCCGGTTTCCAATTTTTCATAAATCTGCCTCATTACCGCGGTTTTTCCGACCCGCCGAAAACCGGTCAGCACGATAGCTTCAGGCGACTGGATATATTTTCTCAGTATATCGACTATTTTTCGCTTAATAAACATGGCATTATTTTAACAAAAGTTCGCCTTTTTGTCAAATATTGACTGTATTATCCAACTTGACAAAATAAGCGGAGAGAGAGAATTGAATTGTGAATATACCGGATGCTATACGTAATGACACAAGGTTTATTTCTCGACTTAATGAGATAAAAAACCATTCTGATTGGAGCAGTCAGCCTCTTCCCTGGCAGGAACGCCGAGCAGTGTGGTTTGGCTTTGATGAATTAAAAAAACCTGAGGACCAGATGAATGAGGTACAGGATCCGAATTTGAGGAAATTTCTCAAGGGTGAAGTTGAAGAAGATTTAGACAGATCACTGTCGAATGCGAGAACCGGAAGTGCGGATTTTCCAACAGATTCATTACCCATGCGCCCCACTCCATATACTGCTGATGAGCTAACTATAAACAAATACATAGCCGCAGTTTTTCTGCGTGACCTGTTAGCAAATCCTGAAAAGGCTGGCACAGTTGCTTTCGAACCAAGAATGGGTAAATTGCTTGGTCAGGGCGAATGCGCTCAAATTACTCGGAATTTTTTTACTGGAAATCAAGTTGATAAACGAATTCTTGTTGATATAATTTCAACAACTGAAGCTGGATATATAGCCGCAAGCGAAAAGTTAAATGAAGAACGGTTTCGTGATAAACCTTCAGTTGCCCCCGAACAACCCGATCTAAAAGGTTAATCACGCTCCTACCCCAATAACGTTTGTATAACTATCTTTCTACCTCAGGGATGCCTGTCCGCCTTTGGCGGATAATAGCTTGACGCCTCGGATTTTTAGAATTTTTTGGTTAATTTTGATTGAGGATTTGTTTTACCTTCTCCACAATCGCCCGGGAAGAAATATCT
>JAHFKJ010000056.1 GCA_023245415.1 Candidatus Gottesmanbacteria bacterium
TATTGTACTTAATAAATTGTATGAAGCTGGTTATCCAATCGCCGGTGTGGTCACCAAACCTCCCCGACCAATTGGCAGAAACCAAGAAATGACTCCGACTCCCGTTGCCGGGTGGGCTGAAAGCAAAATAATTCCAACGCTTACTCCTGCAGCACATCTAGAAAAACCGTGGTTATTTGCTGATGAAGATACTTTTACTCATGAGGTTTTAAAACTTAATCCGGAAATCTTAATCATCGCTGACTACACTCAAAAAATTCCGCAGAAATTAGTGGGTCAGGTAAAATATGGCGGCCTAAACGTACATCCCTCACTGCTTCCTGCGTATCGCGGACCGGCTCCTGTCCCCTGGGCTATTTTAAAAGGCGAAACAGAGACTGGAGTATCACTGGTGACATTAACCCCTGAATTTGATGCCGGACACATCATCGCCCGGGAAAAAGAACCCATTTTACCCACCGACACAACCGATTCACTACTCACTCGTCTATTTGAAAAAGGCGCCGAACTTTTGGTAAAAAAACTTCCCGATTATTTTAATCATTCTTCTACGAACTACCAACTACAAACTACAAACTCTCACTCTTACTTCCCCCGCCTCACCCGCAATGACGGTTTCATCCCCTGGGGTATTCTTAAATCAGCAATAAATGGAACGCCTGTTCCCGAAATATTTATCAACGACTGGCCACTTGCAAAATACTTTGACAGAAATTATCTGATTCATAATTTTTCATTCATAATTCATAATTCTTATCGCGCTCTTCACCCCTGGCCAGGAATATGGACGAGAGTTCAGATAAAAAGCGATAAGCAAAAAACAATAAGCGAAAAAAGACTTAAAATACTCAAAATGCACCTAGACCCCAAACCCTCTCCAGAGTCTAAATTGACCCTTGATTGCATGCAACTTGAAGGGAAAAAACCAGTTTCCGGTGCTATAATTAATTTGTTAGAATGAAAAATGTATTTTTTATTTCATTTTTTATTTCTCTCTTGTTTCTTTTCCCCAGAAATTCTTTGGCCTCGATCCCATCCGGATGGGATTATAACTTGACGAAACGTTGTGCTAAATCGGTTGACCCTCAAGGCCAAAACTACTTTGAAGATCTGACGGATTGCTCAATGAATGGCAACTGGACGGTGGCTGTTGAATCAGAAAAAACACTCTCAGCTTCCTGCCCGGGACCACCAAATCAATCATTTCTCATTAACGGTGTAAACAGTCCCGTAAAATTAGATTGGCTCTCTCATATTGATGAATTAGGCAGGAACAACTGGTCAATCAATCTGAATAACGACTTTATTCATAATACTCACCCTTGTGGCGCTGGACACTGGACATGGTATGTACTTATGGACAACGTTCTTAGTACAGGTGGTTCATTGCCGCGACCGGATAAAATTACTTCATCTGCTACTATCTCTGTAACTCATATTGTACATAATGGAGCCATCCGCGCTCTTATAAGCTGGCAGGGCTGGTGGGATGGTAAAGCCCGAGCAATTGAAATTTATCTTGTTAAAGCAAATTGGGGCGACAACCACCCTGATCCGGATATTATTAACGTCCTCAACACGTCTTACTTGCAAGCAGTTGACATCGACGGTTCCGCAATCGGCATCTCTATCACGCCAAATACCGGTAACAGTCAAACCGTTTCGGTAAACTGGTATCAAATCATTACCAATCTGATATCCCGAGGTTTACTCACAGCTCCATCTGCCGGATGGGAAAATACGGCAACCAGCGCAGTCTCTGTCGGAAACGAAGTCAATAACTGGACAGATACAGACGCTGCCCTGGTGGATATGTGGGTGACGAACTTTCGCGTGGAACAGGCAGATAGATTTACAGTTGGCGATTTAAAATCACTGCTTTCAAATTATCAAAAAAATGATGATAAATTCTACATGCCCCGTGACTCTAAAATCAATCTTCTCGACGCCGTATTTGCCATAAAACACCAGGAGTAGTTCCCTTCTCAACAGATCAATCGTGTTAAAATACCTGTATATGGTGAATAATATCCAGAAGAATAAAAGTATTTGCAGCAATTTTGAACATTATTTTTTATTTTGTTTTTTATAAAACTTTTATTGAATAACCGATTTCATTACATACGAAGCATCAAGAACATTTATTTTTCCATCAACTGGTAGATATTGATTATCAATAGTCAATAAATAACTACTAAGGAGTGCTTTAATGTCTGACAGTGAATAAAGTAATTTTGAGATATTAGTGTCTACCCCATCCGGTGCAACCACTCTATAACTCATGTTTCCTGTTTTTTGTATTTGGACTTGAGAAATTCCCTTTTGTCCCGCAATTTCATACTGTTTTCCCCAGTGAGTTACTCCTGTTACTTTTGCAAATTGCAAATTGGAGGGCAACTGCGAATAAACATGTAATCCGTCAGACTGAGCCGAAATTCCTAAAAATCCATACAAAAATGCGGTTGGCACTAAACCTGATTCTGGAAATTCTTCGATAATGCCCCATTTCCAAGCGGCACTCACATTATTAAGAGGATCTCGCTTCAATTGATCAACATGAAATTCAGACAGGATAGAATTAAACCGTTGCCACCCATTATCGGAACTTAGGTACCTAACTCTGTTTATAATGTCAAAAAATGAAGGATAAAAAATCGCCCCTCCATTTACTTGATGCTCACCCCAACTACATGAAGGTTGACTAACGACTGAAGGGGTATTTATACCAACTGTACAGTAAAATCTACCTGTTGGATTACCTTGACTATCAGCTTCAGGAATGCCCCACCACCAATAGTGGCCATTTGCAGCAGGAGCTGATTCAATTGATCGAGTATTCCATCTCGGTGCCCAAATTAACGAGTAGATGTCCGTACCCTTTGATGTATCATCGTTAATGATTCTATTTCCATTCAACCATTCGTAAATTTCCTGAATTTTAATTCCATCAGCTAATCCTGAATAGATTGCTTCAAGATTCAGATAAGTCGCTCCAAAGTCCCACCCTCTCCCCGATGAATCAATCGTATGAATGTAGCGCTTGTTATACACATGCCAAAACGTAGAATTAAAATTCTGTTTTACTTGCTCAGCTAAAATTTGATAATAATCACTATCTGGATAAGAACCCCGACTCGGAATTCCCGGAATTTTTTCTATTTCTACCATTGCTTTTAGTGCCCTGTAAAAATACATATTATTGTAAGCACTCTTATAGCCATCGGGGTAATTATCAGAATAATTTGTCGGCTTACTCTTTGTCGTATCGTTTGGGTCAACAGCTGTACCCTGCGCGTGTGGATCATTAACAATTAGCAAACCGTTTTTTCCGTTGTGTTCTTCCAATAGCGCTTTCATTCCCATTCGCATTTTTTCAATCACAGTTTTTCCTTGAGAAACATCAATATTGTCGGGAAAAGACAAACTAATTGCCTGGTGATATATTTGCAAATCGTTTTGAAAATACCGATCTGCATCAGTTTTGGAAATAGTAGTTTGATCAACATCTGTAAAAATAGTTGCATCATGCGTCCACAAATAATATTCATACACACCCATGATATAACCACTATTTAGTGAATAATGCCTACCTCCATTTGAAGCCCAACCATCATATACATTCCAAGTCCAAAAATAACCACGATCAGAATCATTTCCGATGGACATCGGGTATTGGCGGATTTTATTACGTAAAGCAACTTGATGATCCATTGTTTCACTCGTCCACATAAACTTTGGGGAAACGTTGGCGAAAAAATCCGATGTATTCCAACCGTTTACACCATGTACTGTATTACTTCCATCACTCACTGCTCCGTAAATTTTCCACATGTTATTTAGATCCGCATCAAACTGACCACCTAAGGATGTACTAAACGGACTTGCAGTTTTTCCAAAAACTTGTATTTCTCCAAATTGCAAATAGCAATTGTTATAATTATCAGCACCCAGTGTCGTTGCCAAAACCCTGATTGCCCGAGCATCAAGTGAATGTATCGTCAACGCTACAGAACTATTACCAGGGTTTACATAATGTGTAAAAATTAAACCTGGGAAATCATACCAAATAGTTTGAGAATTGATCTGATTCTCAGTGGCATATTGCAATTTAAAATTTACGGGAAACCCCTCTCCACTTGGAGAACGAGGAATAAGTGTGACTTGAGTTAAATCGTATATATTATCTAAAATTAATTCGACCCACTCAGTTTCTTCACAATTAACATGCCCTGTACTTGACCAAGCAGAATTTATATTTCCATCAATAAGACCATTTTTATTCCATGAAGCAATAGGCTCGCCAGTTGAAGAAACCTGAACTTCAGAGACTGGCAATATAGCCCCAGATTGTCCATGTGTGCTTTTTGGATATGACAAAAACATTACTTCAAAGCACGCAAAAAATATGTAAATCCATTTGTTTTTTATCATCCTAAGGTTTATTGAGCAATATATTTGATTATGTATCCTGCATCAAGAGCATTTACTTTTCCGTCAACTGGTCGATACTGACTATCTATAGGAGATAAATAGTTGATTAACAACTCTTTAAGTTCCCTTGAGATAAATGAAG
>JAHFKJ010000057.1 GCA_023245415.1 Candidatus Gottesmanbacteria bacterium
AGACGGCGGGGGTGGCGAAGGGGGCCAAGGCCAGAAACAAAATGGCCAAGGCGATAATCGCCAAGAAAATTTTACGCATTTTTTGGGCTCCTTTTAAGCCCAGTTGGATTTGGTGAGGTGACTCTTTTCCGTTGAAGTCAAGATCTGACATTACTGTCAGGGTGACGTCGCAAGAAAAAAGCTTTTCCAACAACCTCCTTAGTTGAGCCTGATAGCTCTGACGGACTAAGTCTCCGGATCGTGTGCAAAAAATGCACTAACGGCTCGATCTGCCAAGGAAGAGTCCAGTTCGGATGCCCGAGACTGGTGCTCAGCTGATTCGCATCAGTCATGAACAGCCTCATAGGCTTCTTCCTTACCATATTTCTCCTCACGGAGATATCCTATTTCTAGGAGCGACGCTTGGTAGCGCCGAGAAGTTCCTTTGGATTCTAGCCGCGCCTTACCCAATTAAATTGGGACAATTACGGTCTACAAGCTTGAGGGCTCATAGCCGGGAAAGGCTGTTTTGCGTTTTGAGCGCTTCCATTATGAATCATTCCAAGATTCACAACGGATTTAGACCGTTAATCGGTCTTTCACATTTAGTATTCTGTCTGTGATCAGACAGTCCGGATTTCACCATTATGGCTACCATTACTTTCGTAATGGGTATGCGAATGGTTACTATCCGATTCCTCTTTGGGTAAGAGTCGTTGTGACTCTTCTTTTTTCTCTTTTAAAAAAAGAGATATTTTCCCTTGAGGACAAAGCTAGCTGTAATTATCTCTATTTGGTATACTTCTTTCGTGAATACGATGTTGCGAAACACGGTAATATCAGTTATGAGAGAGGAGATACGAAATGCCGATTGATATCATCAAACTGATGACGAGTGCCAATACCGTGTATGCTTTACTACTTATAGTAGTACTTCTTGTGTATATTGCTTTCTTTAAAGACTCCAAAAAACACAAAAACTAAATTTGAATTACAGCCAATTTTGTCCCCAAGGATTCCCGAATAGTCGTTGGTTATAAGTTGTGAGTTATTAGTTCGCAACATTAAATCCAAACAACAAATCCAAAAGAGGAGTAAAAGGATTGCGTAAATTTTCTCTTTAACCCCATTAAAATTTCCCCTAAATTATTTCCCATCCCAAAATATAGTTGTGAGTTGTGGGTTGTTAGTTGTGGGTATAAATTTCCACTCATAACTCACCACTTATAACTCATAACCATGAATAAGACTGAACGATGTAAAAGTGCAAACGAGTTGTTAACTAGTAGGTAAGTAGCCAGTAGGTTAGTAGGAAGAGCAATTCTTCCACAATCCACAGGTTTTTTCCTACATCTAACAGATCGTCCCAAGGGTTGAAGCGTAAGAAATTTTTTGAGGAGCAATTCCTCAATATTTTTTATGCTTGACCTCGGGAGGCACGAGTCAGCTGCAGTCACGTTTGAAGTGAGAGAACCAACTCGTATCTTCCGGAGTCAAAAAATCCTGTCATTTCGATCCGCCCAAGGCGGAGAGAAATCTAGCGAATTCCGATCTTATCGGGAGAAGCGTATTTTCGTCCCGCCTTAAACGGGACTGGATTTCTCACGGAGTTTACACTGAGTTTATCGAATGTGTTCGAAATGACAAACTGATAGATATATGATTATCTTTGATCTCTTTTGTCTATCTTGACCGAAGCTCAAGTCACAGGTTTAAAATAGCGATCCTATGTCAATAAAACGATTCTGCGACGACTGTTTATTAGAAGTTGGGCACGATAGCATTGTTAGCATGTGGGCTCCCTACGGTCATCCACTGTGGGATGCACACTTTTGCACACGATGTTTTGCCAGACACTGGAAACCGCTGCAGAAAAAGTTTTCACTTAAGCCACAAGTTGACAATAAATAAAAATTAGATTAATCTTCGAGCATATGTTAACCAAGAATGATCTCAAATCTATTTCCGGACTTTTAAAACCGATTAAAGACGATATATCAACTCTTAAAACTGATGTTTCATCACTTAAAACTGATATGTCAGCTGTTAAGTTGGATATCGCTGCTGATAAAGCTCACAATTTTCGTATAGAAAACAGAATCATAGACTTGAAACAAACTTTCGAGACAAACCTGTTGAAAGGGAAGAGTGAACTATTTACCAAAATCGATAAAGTTATGAAACGGCTAGAAAAAACAGATATAGAAAACACTTTCCTCAAAAATAAAGCACATAAGCATACCAACTGATATCTAACGGTAATAGTTATTTTCCGTCTTCCTAATCGTATTCAATTTTTAAAGTGCCCTTCGACTTCGCTCAGGGTAAACACGTGAGCTTTAAGCTGTCTAGGCCAAAAGTCGATCAGCTTTTGGCTGAAGTTATCAGACCAAAATAAAACCGGCCTTAGGTTGCTCACCTAGCCGGTTCGTTTTTCGTAATTCGTATTTCTAATTTGTAATTCTTGTTTACTCCGGCAGGGAGCTTCTTAAATGAAAGGGAGATTTAACCCTTCCGACCAATTAAAAGCTTTGCGCCAGTAAATCCAACTACGATGAAAGGAAGTAAAGGTAAGTAGTCTTCAGGACCAGCTGAAGGCAACTTTTTGGTTTCACCGATTTTGGTGATGGCACACAGTGTAGATGAATCATCATCGCTTCGGTCATTGGCAGTTACGCGGGCATTATTGGTGATTCCACAGCGTTTGGTATCGCCGTTTGCGAGTTTTAAATCTGACACGACTTTGGCTTTTATTTTTATTTCCACATCTTTGCCGGCTGTGATGCCATCTTTGATGATGAAACTAATTTGGCGGGCATTGATTTTGATATCAGTTACTTTGCCAGAGTCCAAAACATCTTCAGCTTTGGGAACTTCCATCCATTCAGGCAATGTATCTGTGACCTGGACGGTCGCAAAATCAGTATTACCCGAATTAGTCACTTTGAGACTGTAGGTCACTTCACTGCCGGGTGAAAAAAACTCGCCATCTTTATCCTGTAAATTTTCAACAAAATTACCATTTATAGGGTGTATGACTTTCTTGTCAATTGAAAGATCTTGGGGGGGACAGGCAGAGGTGCCATACTGGCCGCAGGTTTGGGCGATAACAGGAAATAACACCGCACTGGCAGCAAAAATCAAAAATGAACCAGAAAGACTAACTAAGATTCTTTTTGTATTCATATATAATACTTTGGATAAGTAAAGGGGACTATACCATTTTTGAAATACTATGTCAAGTACTATAAGTCAATATAATGAGTACCAATAAGTACAAATAAGTACCAATTTCAAATAAATACTAATCATCACAAATGAGCACCAATCCGCCAGCTAGCGGACAAATTTCAAATTAAGTAAATTTAGCCTTAAAATCAGCTAAAAATTGTCATTTCGAATCCCAGCCTATTTGTCATTTCGAATCCCAGTTGGCAAACTGGGTGAGAAATCTCCCTGAAATCTCCTTCAACACAGCATTTAAGCCTCAATGAGATCTCTCTCCGCCCATGGCGGATCGAGATGACAGGTATAAACAACGATACATATGGCCTCAGTTTTTTAGGAAACGAGATTGCCAAAGCCGGTGTTGACCTGTTCCGAAACTAAATCGGCAAATATTAGCAGGCGCTTCCAGGCAGTACCAGGGGGCCAGCAAGTCTGCAAAATGAGGTTGCGCTTGCCTGTTTGCGGACTCAGGTAAGAAACTTCAGCTGTCGACACGACGCGGGTCTCGCGGATCCGGTAAGTATACCGATTACCAAGATACATAACGACTACAATGTCACCCTCTTTGAGGTTTTTGAGCAGGAAAAAGACTGCGTTTAAGTCTTTGACAAACCATTCGTAATTGGTCGAATGGGAAAAAAGATAGACTGTCCCATTTTCATTTGGATAAAAAGAGGTATTGGCATGGGCTACTCCCTTTTTCAAGGCATCTTCATAGCCTTTGGTATCTCCCGGGTTCACTCCGGGAATGACGGGTGCGTTCACGCCAATCTTGGGAATTATGATCGCAAAATCGGAATTGGCCGGAATGATCAAGTTCCCGTTGGGATCAATCAACGGATTTTGAGCCAAGTTAGGCGTAGGAGTAGGCAAAGGAATGATGGCGTGACTGGCTACGCTGTCAATGAAAGCCTGTTTTGTCGTCAGAAGTGCATAGTTAAATTCGAGACCGACGAACGGAAATGCCGCACTGACTACGCCTCCAAAAGCGACAATAATCAAGGCTATACCTATTTTTTTACGTAGTCCCAGGGATATCCGGGGCAATAATCGAATCTGCCGGGCAACGCCTGGAAGATGGGTAAGATGTCTCTTCAAGGCTAAAGTCTGGATTGGTGAAGTTGTGAAAAAGCTCTGTCCGCCAGTATTGAGATATCGATATAGATGTTTGATAATCCGGGCAGAAATTTGAACCCCGTTCAATACTACCGTCATAATATATGCACAGGCAAAAAAAAGACCGCAGCTAAGTATTCGGAAACTTAAACTGGC
>JAHFKJ010000029.1 GCA_023245415.1 Candidatus Gottesmanbacteria bacterium
AAATCGCACCGCTGGCCATATTCATGATTCGCTCAACTTCACCGCCAAAGTCTGCATGCCCGGGAGTATCGATGATATTTATTTTGGTATCCTTATAAAATACAGATGTATTTTTGGATAAAATTGTGATCCCTTTTTCTTTCTCCAATTCGTTTGAGTCCATGATCAATGTTTCCTGCATTTCTTTCTGATTTTCGCGAAATGTATGTGTTTGTTTAAGCATGGCATCAACGAGTGTTGTTTTACCATGATCTACGTGAGCTATGATCGCAATATTTCTGATTTCCATATTTTTAATACAAAAGGGTTCAACCCTCAAAAGGGCTGAACCCTATCGAAGTCCAAATGTGCCGGGAAGAGGATTTGAACCTCCACGCCTTGCGACACACGCCCCTCAAGCGTGCCTGTCTACCAGTTCCAGCATCCCGGCTTTTTAGAGCCATGAATGTGCCGCGAGAGAGAGTTGAACTCTCATCCTTTTTACAGGACACGGCCCTGAACCGTGCGCGTCTGCCAATTCCGCCATCGCGGCAACGCACCAAAAATTATAACATACTTTTTATGAATAAAATCCGAAATGAAGGAAGAATATTAACCGACTTGTGTAGCCAACATTCGATCCGGATTTAAACCCCATTCAGTGCCTTTCTTTTTGTATTGGGCCCAATAATTTCGTTGCTTTTTGCGCGAACGCATCAACGAAAGCCAGGATGAAGATTCGCTTAAATTTTTACGCAGGAGTTTAAGAACTGTCTTTATCCGGTCGAGATAATTAAGGTGATACAAACCAGGGTCGATAATTTGTTCATTTACAGCCTGGACAATTTTTCTGTCCACGGATCTGATTGCAGCAACTAGTGCTTTAAGTTCAGCTCGAATTTCTTCAATTTTTTGGGCTACCATCATTTCTTCCTGGCGAGCACGGTTTAAAAGTTCATTGGAAAAATAAGGGTTCGCTTGTTCTTGCTTCCTAACATGCGGTTTTTGGTGTTCGGGAGTTTCTGCCGGTTTGTCAGCGAAACTTATTTCTTCACCTGGTTGCATCTCTCCATGTTTAGGATTGCCAAAAAGTGAGGAAAGAGCATCAGTTGCCATACCTGAAAATAGATCGTCGGTCATGGATTTAGTTACACCTCGACTCATATCACGCAGTTGTTCAAGAAGCGAGTCGTTATCAAATATGCCTTTTTTAGGTTTACCAGTCTTGGTATTCATAGTGAGCGTAGTATAGGAATATTGAGGTCAAAAGTCAAACTATTGCTGATCACTATAAGCCAAATTAGGTAGATATAATAGCCGGTTTGAGAAGGTGAGAGAGTGTTTTTTGCCTGCGTAATAGACTGCCTATATAGTATTGTTCCTGTTCCATTTGTTTCTTTTCAGCCTCAGACTTAGCTTTATTTATAAATTCCTGAATTTCCTGTGGTTCGATCGTGATTTGTTCTTTTTCAGCTATTTCCTCCAGAGCAAATTCAAGCGCCAGAGTTTTCCTTGCTTGATCTGCATAATCTTGTTTTAAAATGTCACTCGTTTTGTTTTGAGACTGAGTATATTGCTGGACAGTAAGACCGAGTTTTTGCAGTTCCTGAACTAAATTGGAAAGTAAACGATTGGTTTCAGTTTCAATCATCAGCGGTGATAACTCAACTTTGACTACACGAGCCAAAGTTTCTATCATGTCTGCCAAAGTCACCTCTTCAGTCTTTTTGTCTGTAGCTTTACTTTCACCGGGAACCCAAATTTTATTCTTTTTACCTGCTTTTAGTTTGCTGATTTCTTCTTGATAGCTTCCAAGCTGTATAGTTGGTTTTTCACAGGTATTAATGAGTATTTTCCAGTCTTTATTTTCATCTGCTTCCAATACTTCTACCTTCGGTGTTATTATAGGAGTTAAATTCAATTCTTTGATAGCATCGGCATAAATTTTGGGCACAATTTCCTTAAGGACATCTTCCAAAACTTTGGTTTTATTAACCTGTTTTAATGCTAATTCTTTCGGCGCCTTACCTTTTCTAAATCCAGGTAGTTCAATTTCTGCAATTTGTGCAGAATAAGTTTTTGCGAATGTTTCTTGAATTTGCGTCCAGGGGACAACGATAGTTAATTCGATAGTATTCCCCGGCAGTCTTTTTATAGCGGAATTCATAAGCTTTAATTATAGGGTTTTGAGGTCAATAATGCAAAAAAATACGTTATTGGTTTTCATAGTCAACGTGCATCTCAACTACTGGAAAACCAAGTGTAGTTTCGGAAAGGTCGATGGTTTTGTTTGCAGATTCAATATCAGTTAATTTTTTTTCAAAATCTTGAAACTGGGGCGTTTTTCCATACTGCGACACCTCACGGGTATTCGTTGAAGTCGAAGCGGCTGGTATTTGGGAAATAGGAGTAGGAGTTGGAGTAAAATTTGGAACGGGAGGTTTTTTGGTAAGCATGAGAACAATGTTGGTCGTAACAAGAAGTACAAAAATAATTAATGCGAACATGAGTGGGCGCGACAAACGAATAGGTAGCTCATTTTTATTCGGCACAGATACGAGTGTTTTTGTTTCAGGTGACGGTTTATTTATTTGATTAGTAGTTTCCATATTTGACGCTTTCCGCAAACTCCAATAGGAAATTAATAGATTCATGCATGTACTGGTTTGCTTCAAATATTGAAAATTGAATTTTATTAAACTCGTCGCTAAGTTGGTCATGAGTTGTAGATTTTAGTTTTGCAATTTGAGTGCGAATTTGCAAAATTTTTTGTTCTGCCACACTTTCTTTATTTTTAGCATCCAACAGCCAGCGTTCAAGGACTTCGGTATTTTTTCCTTGTGAACGTAAAGTTTGAACGATGGTAAGTGCATCTTGCTGGAGAATGACCCACTGCAATTTTAAAGCTTCCACTTTATTGGTAAGAACCGTACCCAATACTTTACGAGACACTAGCTGTAGCTCAATATGTCGGTCTTCCACATCGCTTGAGAGACGCACTGCATCATCAAGTGCTGCTATGGGAGGAATTTTCTGTTGATGGGTGACCAAAAAATCGTGTTCTTCATCCAAAAGTTGCCGAAACAGAATATCAGTGTTTTTTTGCCTCAGGAGTCCTATGTATAAAAGCAGTACATCATCGCGCGTATTTAAGAACTTTTTAACCGCGTTGAGTGCCTCGGTCTTGGAGTTTAAAGTACCAAAGGAAAGGTATTGGTTTCGGGTAATAATATAGTTGTCATAGGTCCCGCGATAATCATCGTAAGTCTTGAGGTAGGTTTGATAATCTTCTTCAAATGAAGCTTGGGCGAGAGGGGAAATAATGGTAATTAATATTACTAATAATATTCCAATTAAAGTAAAACGTAGAAATCGCATATTCTTTTACTGTAGCGAGAATGAGTTTCTAAGTCAATTCGTTACGTGCTTTTTTGTATTGAAAACAATCTTTTTGTTTTCTCGAGTAATTTTATGTCGTTTTCGATCTTATGAATTTTGAGAGCGATCTCGATATCTCTAAATTTTTCTTCATGTGAAAGCGCAAGAAATTCGTCAAATGTCACTTCTTTGAGCGCTATTTTTTCGCCTCCGTCAAGGTGAATTTCTTGTACTTTTTTAAGTCCTTGAGCGATAAATGTATAGGAGGGCCAATCGATTTTATTGATAAGTTGGATCGCATCCCACATAATGAATTCTTGTGCAGTATATCCCGATTCCTCAAGAAGTTCTCGTTTGGCAGCTACTAACACATCTTCTTTTTCGTCGACGATGCCGCCAATAAGACCAATAAAAGGTCCTTCGCCTGGTTGTTCTTGTTGGGTAATCACAATCTTTCCTTGATCTGTTATCGGTAATATCATAACTGTTGGTGGTCGTTTAATCTTTTCAAATGTCCGAGTGGTTCCGTCGTACAGTTTTTGTTCCCACTGCCACACTTCAAAGAGTTTTCCGGAAAATACTTTTTTGGCTGTTACTGGAATTGGCTGTTTTGATGGCGGAGTGTTTATGTGCATAAAGCAGTTAATTTAAAATTATGTGCAGAAGACAGTTATTATTTTGAACCAATATTAATCCACTTTCAAAATCTTAAGGTAATTTTGAACCACAAAAAGGACAATATTTAATGTTAAATCCTCCACCCCCAGCCAGGTATACAATTCTAATCGACCATAACTTTGTCTTCTTATTCCACTCGAATCGACTATCGTATTCACAAGTTGTTGTATGAAAATTGAAGAGTTTACAACATGGTTTGAAATATTTTGGTACCAAACTTGTACCTTCCAAGCACAAACTACCATCATGTATATGTGTCTTTGATGCTATATTCATTTAATTTATTTTTTTATCTAATACCTGGATATCCTGTCTTGTGCCGATGGAGGGATTTGAACCCCCAACCCTTATGGGATACGGTCCTAAGCCGTACGCGTCTACCAGTTTCGCCACATCGGCAGGGAATTAACATGAATATTATACGTTCTGGAAGTTGATTTAGGAAGTAAGTTGCTGAAGTTAAAAATTTAAGTGCAAAAACACCGAAATTATAAGGTAAATTCTGGTTGATCCCCCGATGAATCCATCTGAAAGTCTTCGATATCTTTGATAAAGAATTGCACATGACCTGCCCACGTAGTTGAGGGTGGAGCATATACAGGAGCAATTTTTTCTACCGTGTCAAGACCCCGATCATAGTAACTTTCTTTCAGTGTTTGAGCAACCTTATCAAACATGTCTGGCCATGATTTAAATTGGTAAGTACCATTTACCCAGCCGACCGCGTTGTATGAATCCGGTGGAATGAAACGGCCAAAGTTTGATTCAACTCCCGATATAGCTGCAATCAGACGATAGTCGGGTAAGCCGTATTTATCTGCACTATCAACAAGCTCTTTAGCATATAGGGCAAACGGTGACTTTTTATGAATAAGGAATGCTTCCAGCTTATCTATATGGTTTTGATATTCCTGTTGTGCAGTATCGTCTACAGCCGGAGTAACTTCTACTTCACTAACTGAAGCAGCATATAACTGCTTTGGAAATACCAAGGCTATGAGTAAAAGTGACAAAATGAGTATTTTTTTCATATTTTTTGAGAAAAAATTCTAATCGAGAATAAACAGAAACGGCAGGGGAATATTTATAAGTCTTAAATTTGAAGTAATTACCAAAGCAATAAAAAATCCTAAAGCAGACACTTATCGCATCAACCTTAGGATCTAGATGGAATTATACAACTAACTATAGGTTCTGTCAATGTGGAAAATGACAATTTTGAAGCGAATTTAAGGCTAAAATCGGCAATTTTTAAATTAATTCGTCCATAAACCGGCGGACACACCGGGCCCAGGAATTACCCGTTTCCACAGATGGGGGGGCATAAATTGGACCAATCTGTTCTGGAGTCGTTAATCCGCGGCTATAGAAGTTTTTCGCCAGATAATCGGCCATGACCTTTATAGCGTGATCCCAATTTTCAAAGTTTGCACCGGCAGATTGACCCGTATAAATTGCATAACCCCAAGCGTTAAATGATCCTTGAGGCATTTTTTTGCCTAAATTAGATTCACACATCGCTATTGACGTTATCAGGCGAAAATCAATGTCGTTGTTATCAGAAACTGTTACTAGAGTTTGTGCATAAGGCATAAGCGGGGAGTTATATTTTTGTAAAAATTGGCGTAGCAGCACGGGTCTGGCATCTTCTTTAGCCACTGCTATTGTTGAATTGCCGAGTACTTGCGGAAGAGCTGCATACAGTTGATATGAATTTTTAGGTAACATTTCCCTGGCTTGAACTGCAAGGAGCGCCGATCCGTCTTTTGTTTTAACATACGATTTAAGAAGTAATATACTTAAAATAAGACTTAAGGTAGTGGCACAGGTCCACACTAATAGTATCATCAGTTTTCGCATGTATTTAGTTTATAATGACATACTTGAGGCTTGCTTGTCAAAATCTTCGAAGAATTTAGCTTGTGAATGCGTCGCCATATGTCTTAAGTAGAAACTGAAGCTCAATTTGTCATATAATGTATCCATGTCAACAAAAAATAAGCCGTATGTTATTTGTCACATGATGAGTACTCTGGATGGGCGAATAACCAGTGGAACCACCCAAGACATTCTAAGCGATTACTTTGATCTGTATACAAAGATTGAGGACGAGTTGAGTGGACAAGCATGGTTATGCGGACGAGTAACTATGAAGGCATTTGCTACTGAGGCGAGCTCTTCTTTGGCCGAGTTTTCAGGGCAAATTGATACTCCTGACTATTTAACAAACAGCAAAGATAATGGCTTTTTCATAGGAATAGATACGAAAGGCACGCTTCGTTGGGACAAAAACACCGTTAAACTTTCAAATGTTGCACATGAGATTCCCTTGGTAATTGTAGTCGTTGAAGAAACTCCTGTTCATTATTCATCATATTTAAGAAGTAAAGGCATTTCTTACCTTTGCGCGGGAAAAGAGAGTATAAACTTTGGTATTTTGATGGAAAAAATCAAGACAAAGCTAGGGGTACATACGTTGTTGCTCGAAGGGGGAGGAAACACCAATGGGTCAGTCTTATCTGAAGACTTGATTGACGAAATTAGCTTGATGATTGTGCCAATTATTTTGAACAGAACTGGAGTTCCCGGTGTATTTGATAGACAGACGCACGAAATTGATGTCAAAAAGTTTTCCCTTTTCGCAGTGACACAAATCGAAAAAGATTGTGTTTGGCTAAGGTATAAAAAGGTAGAATAATTACCTAAAAGCTAAAGCCGGCTTGTTGCTTGTTATTTAAACACAAGGCGAATTACAATTATACAGATTGATTAATACGTATAACCAAACCGCCAACTTCTGAATACCCCGGCTTAGATGGGCGGGCATAAATTACTGAGCCTTTGCCATGATGAATAGTTATTTCTCTCTTTAAAGTAGAAGCAAGCCGCATTGATCCCGAGCCATTCGCTTCGTCTTCTGGGATTCCCCAATCAGACGCAAATGTTCGGGCCCGAATCAAACCCTTTTGTTGATCTATCCAAGACCAAACTACTGTATGTGTTTTTACAGAAGTTTCTTTCCTAGAAAGTTTTTCAACTTCAGCAGAATTTTTTAACTCTTCATAATTCCAAGATGGCAAAAGTGCCCGTTCTGCTTGGACCCAGGTGAGATTGCCTTCTTTCCAAGTTTTAATAGGACCGTTTATTCCCTGTAATTGGGTTATTGGTGTGGTGTATTCTTGTTCTAAAAAGTAAGCGGCGCCAACTGCCGCATGACCGGCAAAGGGTATTTGCCGTTTGGGTGAATAGATGCTCATACTCTTTGTATCGAGATCGTTTATAAATACGACCTCGCTAAATCCACTCTCGGCTGCTATTTTTTGACGCTGATTACTATTTATTTCGTTTCTAAGATCGATAATGATTCCCACGGGATTACCATATTTACCTTGAGGATTTGTAAAAACGTGTAAAACTCGCATGGTGATCATAATTTTGAGAGCGTGCTGATTTATGGCAATCCTTAATTAGATTTTTTGATTAAAATATCTACAACGGTTTACTTTTCCGGTAAAGGGTGGCCAAGTAAAATGAAATAGAAAGCAAAAGGAGATAAAAAATTGTGTCAGCAGATTTATGAGCGCTACTGTCTATAGATTGGATTATTACCACAGTCGGTATAAAGCCCATACCAATGAAGAAGGTTATTCCCCAAAAAACTGCTTTTTTGCCTGTGTGTTTTGAATTTCCTCCCAATGACGCGCCTATAAAAAGTCTCCGGTTAATTGCGTCCAACAGTCCCACAAAAGCAAATGTAGATAAAACTACGATTGCTATGACAGTAAGTACCATGTTCATAGAAAACTACAGATCTGTATTGCTCATCTATTTCATACTTATGAAAAGTCCAAAACTAGGTTTTATGTATTATAATAGACTTGTTATTCTAATTAAAGATTCTGAAAAAAATGATAAATGGGGCGGTCCTTGAATACTGTTCTTCACCCCAGTGTAACGTCCTCGCCCACCGCGCTTCCGAAACTGTCTGTTCGAACAAGACAAAATCAATTCTGATTTTGTCTCAATGAAACACGCAAAAATTTTAAAGAACATTTATTTAACTTAAATGGCCGCTCTGGTTGTAATCAAACCCTTTCGGATCTGTCCAAAGCGGCCATTAAAATCCGAAAGAAAGTTTGACTACAATTACACTATACAAATTCCAAAACAAGCTATAAATCCTGTAAAGATAGCCCAAGTCTTGTATAATTAAGGCCAGGACAAGAAAACTATGGCTATTTCTAAAATTGCTAACCAGTTTGTAACGTTTTATAAATTAAAAGGCGCGGAGATATTACCTTCATCTCCACTTATTCATCCACTTTTTCCCATGAGCTTCAATATGAGTACTGGTCTTGTCCAGCTCGATCCGCTATTGCGGTCAAAAGATATTATTCACAATAAAAAAATGGCCGTCGTTCAAAAATGTTTTAGACAATTTGACATAAATAAGGTTGCCGACTTAGCCCATTTAAGTTTTTTTGAGATGGGTGGATATTTTGAGGTCGGAATGTTAAATAGAACCGCATAAATGGAATATATATTTAATTTATTAGTCGATCAGTACAAGATTGACTCAAATAGATTATGGGTAACCGTATTTTCTGGCGACGATATTTTTGGACAACAATTTCCAAGAGACAAAGAAATACTTGAACTATGGGAGAAGTTGCTACCAAACAAAGAGCATATTGTCAGTTTTGGGAAAGAATATAATTTTTGGATTCAGGGAGGTGGCGCAGAAATCGCAATTGAAAGCAAACTCTGTGGACCACAAACAGAGATATTTTATGATCTTGGTAAAAAAATTGTAAAAAAACCTACTGCTTGCCAAACTGCGAATGTGGGAGATTTCTCGAAATATCCAATAATTTGTTTATTACCCATAAAATTACAGGTGAATTAAAAGTATTACCCCTTCAAAATAAAGCTATTGAAAGTGTAATTGGAATTGAAAGGATTTGTGCGGTTATTGAGAATAAAAATACAGTTTATGACATTGAAGATGTGGCCAATTTGCGAAACCTTATTCAATACGATAGTCAGTCTACTTTGGAATCAGTAACTAAAGAAAATAGAATTATCGATCACATTAGAGCATTATGTTTTCTCATTCCTGAAGGGGCGCCACAGCCGGGGAGAAACGGAAGGGCAAGGATTATTCGAAAACTCATGCGAGAACTATTAACTGACCTTTATGTTTTTAACCTTAACTCGATAAAAACTATAGAAAAATTGGCAACTGAAATTATCTATATATATAAAAATCGGTACCCAGAACTTCAAGAAAAAGAAGAACAAATAATAGTGGCGATTTCAAATCACGAAAAAGTTTATCAAAAGACTCTGGAAAAGGCAGGCAGAGCAATAAATCGATTTTTGAAAAAAAACGAAAAAAATCAGCTCGATAAAACTGAAACTGAATATTTTAAAAAACAATTTGGTGTTCCAAGTGAATTACAGGAAAAATATTCAAGAATGATGGTAGACTAAGGAAGTTTCAATGTCCGCACACGGGAAGGTGGGCAAGTACATGATCAAGAGGAAGAACTTTGTATGGACTATCAGAACGCTCTGCAAATGAAGCATTTTTAATACGCTTCTTTTAGTGATCCCACGTCCCGATTTTGGAGCACCTCTTTGAGAGCTTAATACGGACGGATGCTAAACTTCAGGAACTTGGCTTCACCTATTATAATCACAATATAGCCGTAATTGAATAATGATTTTGGAAGAAATTACAAATTTATTCGATTTTATCTAAATATGGAATTACCTTATCTTTAAAAATTGAAAGTAATAGACTAATTGTACTTTCATAATTTCGGTTTATCGGATACCACTTGTCAAATCCCTTATCTAATACGCCGAGTCTTTTACAATTTGGTAGCAAATGTTTTAATGTTTCTGTGTCATCAACAATAGGTTTTTGGTATGCGATATTCGCAGTCATTGTGGGACCATATGCGCTCTTTTGAAAGTTAATTTTTTGGTAACAATCACCCAATGTGCGAATGAAATTGATACTTCCCTGTTTCCTAAATCCATATTTAACTAATTCGTGATCTATATTGTTAACAATCCTTAAGTAAAGTTGATGTGCAACTTTTGAAGTTAGTGTAGAATCAATTTCACTTTTTTCTACACCGGTAATTCTACTTAATACAGAAAACTTAAATTTATTGAGTATGCCTATGGCATTGTTCATATAAATATTTCCCAAAGTGAACGTTTTTGACAAAATTCGAACCTCAATCTGTTAGCTCGGCCGCTTCGCGGCCTCGCTACTCCGACGCGGCGGGTGGGGGCGCCGCGCCTCCGAAACCGTCGGCTCGAACTATTCTTTACAAGATCGCCGCCTTTCGGCAACCCTGAAAAATGGCTTTGCAGAGCTCGCGGCGGTGCGGGTCGCCGCGAGTCAGCCACCTTCGGTGGCCTCGATTTCCTTGTTGGTGAGCGCGGGAGGACTCGAACCTCCAACCGTCTCCTTAAGAGGGAGATGCTCTACCATTGAGCTACGCGCCCTTCATTAGAAGGTAATACTTAGTTTGTATTTATTTGACGTCTCTTCAATCGCATTAATTCTAGCAAAAATCAAGCTAAATTGCCAAAATTTACTTCAACTAGGGGATTTTTTTGTTGTCAAATCTATTGACATATATGATTACAATTGCTATAATAGCTAGACATGTATTCGCCTAAATTTCAATTTACTCCAACGCTTATCAACCATCTCACCACCATTGAGCGGTTGTATGGACAACTGATTGGCGAGCGGTTGATACCTTCACTATCTCTGCGTTTAACCCAGGAAAACCAAATGCTCGCGACTCATTATTCAACTAGTATTGAAGGTAATATTTTGACACCTCATGAAGTGACGAACATTTTACTTGATGATTCCATTCCTACAACTAAATCAGAAAAAGAAGTCAAAAATTATTTCCACGCCTTAAATTATGTCTCGGTAACTTCTATGAAAAAGCAGGATCTTACAGTTGATTTAGTTCTTAAGCTTCATGCATATGTGATGGACGGAATTGAAATAAAAAAGCCGGGACAATTTCGGACCAGTGGAGTGATCGTCGGTCATCGCAATATGTCCGGACTAGTTGTGAAACATAATCCGCCGGCTCATTCTGCAACAGAGATCAGAAACCTTATCCAAAAGGTATTCGATTACTTAAATAAGCCTTCAGAAATTAGTCCGTTGATTTTATCCGGCATTTTGCATCATGAGCTGGCCTTTATTCATCCGTTTTTTGACGGCAACGGCAGAGTAACTCGTCTTCTGACTGCATACTATCTATTGCTCAATGGGTACGAAGTTACCAAATATTTTATACTGGATGATTACTACGACCTGGATAGACTGGAATACTCCGATAAGCTGCACAGTGCAGACAAAGGGGACAAAACGCAGTGGCTGGAATATTTTTTGGAAGGTATTTCTCATTCACTGAAAGCTGCCCTTGAACGGGTCAAAGATTTAACCGAGCGCAAATTGGAATCGATCAAAGGCGAAAAACGGGTACTCGTCTCAAAACGTGAAGAAGATGTGCTGCAAGTTGTTTTAGAGTTAAAAATGATAAAAACTTCGGATGTGTCAAAACATTTGGGAGTTTCCCGCCAACAAGCCCAATCGCTTTTACATAATTTAGTAGAAAAGGGGATTTTAGAGCGAATTGGTATAACTAAGTCCAGCTATTACCAGCTTAATAACAAGAATCAAGAATAGAGAATTTGGAATCTTTAGGCTCAAAAAACAAATATAAATGGTATAATTTCTTTTGAAAACTCAACTCTTGATTCTTAACTTTAAGATGGCATTTGCCCCTGTAGCTTAACGGATAGAGTGCTTGTCTTCGGAACAAGCGATAGAGGTTCAATTCCTCTCAGGGGCGCTATTCCGGTACTTCGACGACTTCTTCGCGTTTCTCACGCATAAATGACGTCCACTCCTCGATTACTTCAATGATGGTTTTGAGAGGTGCCTCAATAAGAAAGTCTAAAATTACCGTAAAAAAATTTATTTTCGCGAGTCCTTTCGAGAGAAATACACCCATCCGCAAAAAAGGAACTGAAAGGTTGTTAAAAAATAATCCGATAACGCCGTCAGATTCAGACGTCACTTTAAGTTCAGTCGCTGTATATTTAACCCTAAATCCAAACAGTAGAACTAGAGATAAAAATGCGAAAAAGATAAATAACCCCACTACCGTAAATTTAAGAGTAAACAACAACCAGGAAATAAGTGAAACAATAACGATAAATAAAACTAAATAAATAAATGCAAACACAGTACTTAGAATTGTATTTCGCGCCGGAGGAATTAAGGAAAACACCGATTTACGGGGTTTTTCAGTAGTATAAACTACTGTTTTTAACATATTGAAAAGTCTTTGCGTATTCCGCTCACCTGGAGATTTGATCGTAAACCCCAAAAACCACATAAGCAAAGGGGGAACTGCGACATTGATTCCCAGTGGCAGGTAGCGTAAATGGCCAAAACTGTACAACTCATAAGGCACTTCAATTATAAATGCGAATATGACTTTGGTGACAAATATATACACGATACTGCGGATAATTCCGCGTTGAACCTTGCTTTGAATTTGCTTATATTTTTCCTGACAAATAGAATTGATGCTTGCCAGGAATTGTTTTTCATCTGCCAGAGTTGAGATGAGACTTCCACCTGATTCCTGAGATAATTCTCTCAATATTTCAAAGGGTGCCACATGTTTTTTGATCAGCCGATATAATATAAACCGGTCTTTAAAGAAAATATGACTTTCAATTTCAGTATAAATAGAATTAAATTTTTGCAAAAAAATACTAACTGTTTCCGGAGTTGCTTCATGCCAGGCGGGAATCTCATTCAGAAGTAGATGATAACGCATGATTTCTTCGTCAGATTTAGCCAGTCCCCGGTGAATCGCCAGGTATATCTGAACTTGTTTTTCGTGCTCAGAAATTTGAGTATCCGGCCACTCAAAGTACGTATAGAACCAGGCATACATGAGGCGCACAAGATCTTCACGGTTCGCAGGGTCAAGCGTTTCCTCAATTTCACAGGAAGCGATACCCCACAACCATTCTTTAGTTAATTTTTTTGGTAGTGAGGTGGGTTGAATGGATATCTGATCTGAAAAGTAAAGATATTTATTGATAATAGCTGCAACAGTTTTTATTCGGCTTTTGGGGATGGTGTCATTATGAATATAGCGGGCCCAGATAAGTTCACGAATGAGTGTTTGCGAAATTCTCAAAGCTTCAGATTTTCCGTATTCTCTGAGTAGACGTCGCAAAATTCGTTCAATTCCGTTGCGTCTCAGCACATGCTCCCCTTTATATTCGATTGTGTTTCGGATCCGTTCGTACAAAAAAGCGAGTTTTCCCAGAGTTTCACTTACGCGAATGGTGTTTTCTGCGCCCTCTGATGATTGATTTTTAACCGTAAAATTCTTCTGTCGACTTTCTATATACTCTTGGATGAAACTGGAGAGGTTTGTTATATGATCCATAACCGGCTTCACATCTGCTTCCTGTGATTTAGTTTGGGCAGTTACAACTTCTTTTTCCTGTGTAAATATTGTATTCATTAGAGCATCCTGCTAAGCCCCCTAGGGGAGAGTAGTATAGAATGACAGTATTTAGTAGATTTATCTAATTTTGGATAGATGCCGAATCATACTCACTAAAACTATCTCCACACTCCGTCAAACGACGGATAAACCGATGTTTTATGGGTGATCGACGGGATTTGAACCCGCAACATTCGCCTCCACAGGGCGACGCTCTACCATTGAGCTACGACCACCAATATACATATTATACCCGAGAATAATCGGAGTTACAAAGAAATTAATAACCCGATACTCTTAAGAGGGCGCTTCAAAAATCCTCCCACATCCCCTAAGCTGAGAGATCCATCCGAAGAAGGGTCAAGTGGTAAAAGTTGAGGAAAATATACCGTGGTGCTTCTATCAGTTAAATGAGCGTAAATTTGTCGGGGTAAATAGTAAGGCTTAGTTAACACGATGCGATAGTTGTGATTGGGAATTATGTTATATAGATTCTCAACCTTAGCCCCACCGTCTTTAAATTCTACCCTTTCTTCTTCGTGGAGAATCTGCTCCTGGTCATTATAGATGATTAATTGAAAATCATTTCCTTGGGCTAAGTGTTCATACCAAATTTTTGCATTAACCAATATTCCCGGAGGAGGAATTATACTAAGACTCGCTACTGAACTCAACACATTTTTTTCGTAGTGAGTTAATTTGTACACATACGAATAATCTCCTATGCTTGAAGGCGTTTTGAGTCTGACTTCGACTTGAGTCCTGTGAAAAGGTTCTACAATAGAAAGAGTGCTTGTATACACTTGAAAAGTGTTTGGCAGGCCATCAATAGAAAAATTCCAACCAGCATGGCCGTCGATGATACTTTGACCATTGTTTTCGAGTGTAATTTGTAAAGCATAATCTGATCCCGTCACCAATTTATCGGGAAATCGAGTATCTATTATTTCTACCAGATCTTTTTGTTTCGGATTACCTGTCACTTTTGTGAGATCTTGAATTTGGGAGTACGTAGCATAAAATTCATGGGAACCCAATTTTTTAAATGAAAAATGATCAAATGGTGCATCTTGATAATTGAGTAAAAAGGGGACTACTGCGGCGATTTTGGAGTCGTTCCAAATTTCAGTATAAGCAACTTTATAATTTTCAGCCGCCTGCTCAGGTGTCAAAGAATAATTTTCTACGTATTTACCTTGATTGTGCCGCCAACCGGTTTCAGTTATAAAAATTGGCAATTCACTGATACCTAAGTAGCTAAATTGACTCATTTCCCATTTGTATGTTTGTATTGATCCTTTACCTGTCGCATAAGGGCTTCCCGAAAAACCAGGGTTGGGATATGAATGTGAAGTCCAGCCGTCAATATTTTTAAATATATCTGTCTCCTTTGCAGTCATCCGCTTGATAAACGTGGCTTCATCCATAGTTCCACCGCCATTTGGAGCTGAGGCGTCAAGTCCAGCTGGAAGAATAAAAAAATCAGCCGATTTGCTTTTGAGGCGCGTGGAAAATTCTTTAAGAAACCAGGCATATTCCTCAGGATTGACTTCGCCTCCCCACTCATCAGCATGATTCGGTTCGTTAAAAATAATAACGTAGCGATTTTCCACTACCCAGTTAAGTGAATTTAAAAAATCTACCCAGCTGCCAATATCATCGACCGGAGGTTTTTGCCATGCGCCATAGTTGACTTTAGTAGCCAGACGCACGATAGGTATGAGATGAAGTTGACGCATGCGATCAAAAACTGCTTGCCACTTTTCTTGATTTCGATCATCTTGACGGATGACAATTTTTACATAACCCCAATCCCCGCCACTCGAGTTGACGAGTTTGGCCGCGTCACTTAAATCATTTTCATCAATGATGTGAATACCGAATTTATTGTTGGGTACTTGGGTGGGATTAGAAATCGCCAAAGCTTCTTGGTTGGAAATCAGAAACAGCACAAAGACTAATATGCATTTTTTAAGCATAGAGGTATAATATCAAAAGTAGCTTGAAGATGCGCTCGTAGCTTAACTGGATAGAGCAATTCCCTTCTAAGGAATAGGTTGTGAGTTCGACTCTCACCGAGCGCACAGTAATTAAGGAGGAGATGAAGGTTTCCCGCCTGCACATGCCTTCGGCAAACAGCCGACGGCGGGCGTGTAAGGAAGAGGTTGTGAGTTCTCTTCCAAAGGCAGACAGGGACTCTCACCGAGCGCACAGTAAATAGTTCACTCAGATTTACTAAGGAATTTTTATGTCCATTGAAAGAAGATATCAGCACAAGACTTTTACTACGTCATGAAAGATTATACTAACAAACACGACGTTCAACTTTTCAACAATTCACTATTATTTATATTATCCCTAGTTCTTGGGGTTATTTTAGGTATTGTAAGTTTTTTTATTTCGCAAATAATATATATTCCTCTCGTATTTCCGATTTTAATAGCACTACTTTCACTAAAATGTTTTGACAAAGTCACTGATTATATAAAGATTCCAAACAAATATTTCAACAGTATCTGCGCATTCGTTATGGTTTTGACACTTATATATTTTAGTCATTATGTAAAATACATAAATACCAGAAATATATATATCAATGATGTTCAAATTCAGAAAGGTGTTTCTCATCAATATGCCTCACAATATATTGACTGGTTATTCAATGATATAACTGGTTTCAAGGGATTCATTGGATTTGAATTATACAAAGCAAAAATAGGCGAGGTGCACACAGTTACAATTTTAACGAGTGGAATTATCGGGCAAAGCCTCCACTATACTCTTAAGGGCATAACATTTTGGGTTTATTATGTTCTTGAAGCAGTAATACTCATATATATGTGTACAACGATGAACAATCGCAATAAAATTTTTTATAATGCAGACGAAAGACTGTGGTATCAACGATTTCCCAAGCTTCTTGGAACGGTAGCATTAAAAAATTATGAAACTTTTTTGCAAAACCTGAAGGATGACAAAATTAAGGAAGCGGCAATACTTATTAATACTCCAAAAGATGTATTACATCCGATATGCGAAATAAATGTGTATACGCTCATGAACAATTCTAAAAATTTTGTACTACTGGAACTATTAAAAACGCAACGAATACGAACAGATTTCGTTAAGCGAACAACTGTTTATCGTGGTGAAATGACTCATAACGAGTTTGAATCTTTTACTCAATATTTAAGTCGCAGTTAACATGCTGCCCGCAGCTTCGTCAACCAACCATATGAGTTTGCCGGTAACAGGATGTACACTTTGAGCAGGGTAGAGAGTTGGGTTAGGTTTACCATCAAGAATTTCATGTAAGGCCGATGCTTTTTGATATCCGGAAACTAAGAACATCACTATTGCAGCTGCGTTAATCAATTTGAAAGTAAAACTAATACGAGTGGGTGGGTTTTTAGGGGCATTGTGTACTGTAATAACTAAGTCACCGTGGTTTCGATTGGAATCTTGCAGAGACTTGGGAAATAATGAAGCTGTATGTCCATCTGATCCAATTCCCAGCAAGATTAAGTCAAAACGCGGGTTACTGCCTAATACAGTTACAATTTCCTGTTGATACTTTTGGGCAGATTCTTCCGGACTGATGTTTATGGATTGGATGGCGTGAATATGTTCAGCAGGTACGGGAACATGCTTTAATAACGCTTCATAAGCGGAGTGAAAATTGCTTTCCGGATCAGTATGTACAACAAAACGTTCATCGCTCCAAAAAAGATTAATTTTGGACCAGTCAATTTTATTTTTATAGTCTTCACTAGCTAACAATTTATACATTGTTATAGGAGTGTGGCCTCCCGCAAGTGCCACTGTAAAAAAGTCTTTTTCAAGGATAGTTTTTTTAGCCAGTTCAATAAATCGTTGTGTAGCTACACGGGCGAGTACATATGCATCTGATAAAATTTTTATATCTTTTTGAAGATCTTTCACAGTTTAATTAGTATTTATTGTAAATGTGATAAATCTGATACAATACTTTTAGTTATTGTAACTTATTTATATATGGATTCAACAGTACTTGATTTAGTTATTGTCGGATTAGGGCCGGCGGGATTAACAGCATCGCTGTATGCAAAAATGTACGGATTACAAGCGATTGGAGTTGGTGATGTCGTTGGTGGCAAGCTTATTTCGGCGCCGCTCATAGTTGATTATCCCAGCCAAACAGGAATAAAAGGTATTGATTT
This sequence comes from Candidatus Gottesmanbacteria bacterium, assembly GCA_023245415.1. GTDB lineage: Bacteria > Patescibacteriota > Microgenomatia > UBA10105 > UBA10105 > JAHFKJ01. The sequence continues at coordinate 17,822 of JAHFKJ010000029.1, forward strand.
TATCGCAGCTCTTCTTTCTCAAGTGAAAGAGCAAGCCTGTGAATTGTTAGTTGATGATGTTATTCAAATTATCAAATTAGACCCCCAAGGTTTCGAGATTTACACTAAAAGTCAAAAAGCGTTGCAGGCTAAAAACGTACTCATCGCATCAGGAAACAGTAATAAACAATATTTAAATCGGGCGCGTAAATTGTTGACTCACTTAGGCGTAAATTTGGTAAATGGATTTATTGTGGTTAATGACAGGTTTGAATCTTCAGTTTCTAATATTTTTTCAGCGGGGGATTGTATACAATATCCTCGTTCACTCGAACAATTAACGACAGCAGTAACTTCAGCAATTCAAGCTACTGCCTGTATATATGAAAAGCTGAAACAGGCAAAGCCCCCAATTTTGTGGGGGAAGACAAAGATTCCGCGTATCGTAAAGGTGTAGTTTTTTGATCCTTTTATAGTTATAATTGAGGTTACGCGGGTGTAGTTCAATGGTAGAACGTCAGTTTTCCAAACTGAGAACGGGAGTTCGATTCTCCTCACTCGCTCAGAGTGGAAAAAGTTGGGTTTTTGCGTGCCGCGATCGGCCGCGCGGCAAGCAAATCAGCCGGAATTCTGGGTAAAAAGTGGATATGACTCATATCAAGCAGGTAGTTCGAGCCGACTTTTTTATCAATGACCGAGAGGTCATTGGATTTATTCTTCGCTCGCGTAATTTTGTCCGCAGTTGCGGACACATTGATGAATTCACTTAGAGGTTCGAGCCAAGTACCTCCCT
>JAHFKJ010000005.1:0-7524 GCA_023245415.1 Candidatus Gottesmanbacteria bacterium
ACATATGCACTTTTTTCTCACTTAGTACCTTCAACTACAACTCTTCTCATCGCAATTATATTTTCTCTACTGCCTGACTGGTTGGAAGCACCTTACTTTGTATTACTGCCGAACCCTCCTAAATTCTTTTATTACATTTACAAATTTCAGTCTACCGTACATGAAAAATTACGGGCGCCGTATGGAGTGATTACTCAAATTGGAGTTGTTTTAGCTTTCTTATTTGTTGGGTTTGTGATTTAAAGAGAGCGCAAGTACTGTAATATTGTTCGCACTCCATATCCTGCCCCGCCTTTGGAAATAAGCGGAGAATCTTTTTCCGCAAAGGCTGGACCTGCAATATCCAGGTGAACCCAGGGTATATTATCCACGAATTCTTCTAAAAATAAGGCTGCGGTGATAGCGCCTCCATAACGTCCTTTTCCAATATTTCTAAGATCTGCGATGTCGCTTTTAATTTGATCTTTGTAGTCTTTCTCAAGCGGCAGCTCCCACATTTTCTCTCCCACAACTCGTGATGCAATTAATAAACTTTCTTTAAGCTCAACATTATTAGAAAAAAGTCCCGCTATATCCTCACCCAAGGCTACCATACACGCACCAGTGAGGGTTGCTAAATCGATAATTGCAGTTGGTTTTTCTTTGACCGCATATGAGAGTACATCTGCGAGTGTCAATCGCCCTTCAGCGTCGGTATTAAGAATCTCAATCGAAGTACCGTTTAAAGCGGTAACTATGTCGCCTGGCTTGGTTGCTTTTGCACCAGGCATATTTTCACATGCGGCAATAAGTCCTATGACTGTGGCTTTCGGTTTAAGTTGAGGCAGGACTTTAAAAATTCCCAAGACTGCAGCAGCCCCTGACATATCAAGTTTCATCGTCTCCATATTTTTGGCATCTTTGAGGGATAATCCGCCTGTGTCAAATGTAATAGCTTTGCCTGCAAGGACTATTTTCTTTTTACCAGTACCTTTGTAAGTAAGTTTGATAAATTTCGCTGGTTCATCAGAACCTCTAGATACCGCTAAAAATGCCAGCATACCCATACGTCTCGCTTCTGATTCCGTAAATATTTCAACTTGAACTTCTTCCCGTTTTGCCAAGGATTTTGCTGCCGCTGCCAAAAAAATTGGTGTGGTTATTGTTGGCGATTCATTTATCAAATCTCTGGCAAAAATCGTCCCTTTAACCATTAACTCCCCAAGTTCAATTCCATTGGCGATATGCTGGATTTTGGAAGCAGGGACAAGAAAATAGATATCTTCAATTTCGTGGAAGTTTTTTTTAGTTTCACTTTTATATTTTGAAAATTCATACGCTCCAAGCACTGCTCCTTCAACGACAACATATGCCCCATCCTGCAAATTAAGCTGCCCAAAAAGAGTTGTATTAAGATCAAAAGCGATGGATTTTTTATGAGTTGTTTGAGCATACTTGGCGGCTTGCGCTACTGCAATTCTGACTGAATTTAGAGATAATTCAGTTTTTTTACCAATACTAGCTATCACTAAAGTTTTAAACGATGACTGCCCAACACTCGGTATTATCTGCACAGTGTTCTCTTTGGCTTCGTATCGTTCTGATTTTAGATAAACAAGCAGTTGATTATTGAAGGTTTTATTAAGATCAGTCAACTCTTTCTCCCAGTCTTCACTCGAAACAAATTCTACCAGAAGATCAACCGTCAATTTACTATAGGTAGTAGGTTTAGTGTGAAACTGCATAATTGTCGTATACCATCTTACTCCGGTTTGAACTGCGAAGCAGTGAAAAGCCGGTTAGATGGGTTTATACTGAATCATTAAATCGCAATCCTGAGTTATTGAAGTATATTATACTCTAAAATAGAGCTACTTTGCAAAGGAAAAAGGTGGTAAAATTACGATTATAAGCCGCGGTGGTGGAATGGCAGACACGCAGGTCTCAAAAGCCTCTATTATTATAGAGCGATTTTACTATAGCCAAAGTGGTGGAATTGGTAGACACGCAGGTCTCAAAAACCTGTGGCTTCAAAAACCGTGAGGGTTCGATTCCCTCCTTTGGCACATAAAAAGTTCGCCTGTCCGGCTCTGATAGAACTCTCTCCCGCGGCACCAGGTAGTATAAGTCAACGAGTTTTGATTTACGTTTTTGCCAGTTTGCGGATCGGCAACTATTTGGAATATGATTTTGGGGATAAAAACGAATTGGCGGTTTAGTATTTTAGGGGAAGAAAATTTTTTTTATAAATTTACAATGGCGAGAAATTATTTCAAATTTATATCCGCCGTTCACCTTGTTTTGGTTAATAACGGCAAAATATTGCTGTTGCGCAGATTTAATACTGGATACAATGACGGAAATTACAGCGTTCCTGCTGGTCATATAGACGGCGAAGAAAAAGCTACGAGTGCCATGATAAGAGAGGCGAAAGAAGAAGCTGGCATAGATATAATTGAGAAGCAGATTCGCATGGTGCATGTAATGCTCAGAAAGTCTGACGCACAGCGGATTGATTTCTTTTTTGAAGCAACCAAATGGCATGGCGAACCCAAAAATATGGAGCCAAATAAATGTGACGATTTTAGATGGTTTCCTATAAACCAGATGCCTGAGAATGTAATTCCATATGTTAGGGCTGGCATACAAAATTACGGAAAGAAAATCTCGTTTTCTGAATTTGGCTGGAATTGATTTTATGAATTCAATTTCAAACCAGCATTATTTTTGATACAATTTGGGTATGAAAATAGCAGTTTTAGGAACTGGTTCTATGGGTATAACCATGCCTCGGTTTACAAAGATTTCAAGGACATCGAAGCTGTAATTATTGTTGGGAGAGATGAAAAGAAAAATCAAGAAATTGCTTATGAAATGCGGTAGAGAAGTGAATTCATGAGAGTAGTTAGTTTTAGGGTTCAACCCTAATTGCAATTTTTTATAGCTAAAAGGGTTGAACCCTATTAGCCGAGATCCAGGAGCAAATCATTCGCAACATTCCCCATTATATCCTCCGCTTTTACAAATGCTTGGTAATTTTTATAGATCCCATCTCCATTATTTGTTTCTTTTGCTTGTTTAAAGTAATTAAGAATAAAATGTGGTTTTAACCAATTAGCTCTCATACTTCCAATATAGAATCCGTAACTTGAATAACGATAGTTAGTAAACCGTGCAAAATCTCCACTGTGTGATAGATCTCTAGGGTTACGGTGTATATACGCAGACACATACATAAGCTGTTCGTCGGTCTCTACCAATACACCTTTATAAATACCTTCAAATAAGGGCCCAACTCGGTCATATCGCTTATTGAAATACATTACATAATTTGTACACACTCTTTCTAATAACTTTTGTATTCCATCGGATTTTTGTTGACGAACAAGCAAGTGAAAATGATTTGGCATAAGACAAAACGCGAGTAAATCTACCTCATGTGAAAGCGTTTTGAGATTGGGAAGCGATGTCTTTGGATCAATAATTTCATTTATATCCAAATAATGTTTGAGAAAATAGATAAATGTCCGGTAATCCCGATCATCCTAAAATATAATTCGCTTTTCAACCCCGCGGTTATATATATGATAGAAACCATTTTCGACGTATTTTTTAACTGAGTTTTTTCTCGGCATGTAGTTAATATAACATATCAGATCACTGTATAGGGTTCAACCCTTTTGTGCGTAAAATATAAATATTAGGGTTGAACCCTCAAGTGGATTCTGCCTGTTTTCGCTCCATGCTGAAGAATTTAATGCGGTCGCCTCTGAACATAAAGTCAATTTCACCCAAGGCTCCATTTCGATGTTTAGCGATCAATAATTTCGTTAAGAAATTAGGATTCCATTTTTCACCTTCAGGTTGATCTTCACGGTATAAAAACATCACCACATCTGCATCCTGTTCTATTGCCCCTGATTCTCTAAGGTCAGCAAGCTGCGGTACTCTGGTGCCTCTGGCTTCTACCGCCCGTGATAATTGAGATACAGCAAGTACCGGTACACGTAATTCGCGGGCAATATTCTTTAAATTTTGCGACACATAAGAAACCTCCTGCACCCGGCCTTCGAACTTCCTTCCCGCATCTACAAGCTGTAAATAATCAACCATGATGAGTTTAACTCCATGTTCGATCTGTATTCGCCTGGCCTTGGTACGCATTTCCATAATATTCAAGCCTGGAGTATCATCTATAAACAAGGGGGCTTCGGCCAATTGACCCATCGCTTCAGAAAGTTTGGTAAAATCCTCATCTGAAAGCTTGCCGGTTTTTAGTCGCCACGCATCTATATCAGCCTGGGCGACCAGCAGCCGATCAACGAGTTCTTCTTTGCTCATTTCCAGTGAAAATATCGCCACCGGCATTTTGGCGGATGTGGTAATGTGTTGGGCAATATTAAGCGCAAAAGCAGTTTTTCCCTGTCCCGGACGGGCAGCTAAAATGAGCAAATTCGAATCCTGCATTCCGGCTAATTTAAAGTCCAGATCAGAAAAGCCTGTAGGAACTCCGCGTAATCCGCCAGCGTGTTTATGCAATTCATCCAACCTATCAAATGATGCAGTCAGGATTGACTTGATTGGAACAAAGTCTCGATGAGTATTTAGCTGTGAAATCGAGAATATTTCGGATTCTGTTGTGTCTAAAATATCCCGGGCTTCCTGATCATCTCGAAATGCCTGTTCTGTAATATGAGCGGCAGCTGAAATAAGTTGACGTTTGACATAATGATCCATGATCATCCGGCCATATTTCTGGGCGTGTGCCGCAGTGGGTACCATATTCAGAAGTTCTGACAGATACGAAGCGCCACCTGCTTCTTTAAGTTTATTCAACTTTTTAAGTTCTGCCGTAACCGTCACCACATCAACCGGTTCATGCCGTTCAAATAACCCGAGCATGGCTTTGAAAATAAAAAGATGCGCATCCTTATAAAAATATTCGGGATGTAAAAATTCGCCGACATCAATAAGCGCATCTTTATCGAGCAAAATGGAACCTAATACTGACTGTTCGGCAGTTTCATCATGCGGAGGAATTTTTGGGTTAATCATAAGAAAAGGGTAAAGCGTATTGCGTATTGAATTTTCTCTGAGAGCTAACACTCTACTTAACTGTGCGCTTCAGGTTAAACACTATCCGCTGTTACTCCAATACCACCACTTGTAACTCAGGTGGCAGTGTATCCTTGGTCACTTTTAGTCTTGGTATTGGTTCAACTTCTTTACCAATTTCCTTCAAAAAATTGCTTACGGGAGCCAATTGACCAAAAATTTCCGAATTTAAACCCTGACGTAAATAATGCATCGGAATCACAACCTTTGGCTCTAAATCGGATATAATTTCACAGGCGATCATGGCATCAATCGTGAATACACCGCCGACAGGAATAAATAACACATCGACTTTATCAATCTCATCAAGCTGTAAATCATTTAGTTTGTGTCCTAAATCTCCCAAATGAACCAAATTTATACCATCGATATTTATCTTGTAAACCGTATTTTTACCCCGTACTGATCCTTCTTTGTTATCATGAAAAGTTGCCACTCCGAGAATATCTATACCCCGAGCCTCATATTCTCCGGGCCCGTGAAAAATAATCGGTGCCATGTCTTTGGCCACAATACTACTTGTAAAATTATGGTCAGGATGATCATGAGAAACGATTATAATATCCGCAGTTGTGTGTTTGGGAAAAGTCAATCTTACGATTTTTGGGTCATAGGGGTCGATCACAACTGATGCATTTTTTCCGTTAAGTTTAAAACAGGAGAGACCCAAGGGAATTATGTCCATACATGGGGAGTTTACACAAGTTTATGAAACTTGACAAGACCCCACGATGTTAACTACAATCACCCTCAAACCTGGTTCAAACAATATACTTAAGAGGTACATAATGATATATTGTGGAGTTAGATCAGCATAGGGCGTGAGTATGAATCGAGACACCGTTGTTGCTTCAATTATTGGATTTAGCTTGGGGTTAGTCGCAGCCATTTTAATTTGGGTAGTGCCCCATCTCTTACCAAAGACTAAAACCTCTCCTGCCCCTTCGAGCGTTGTCGAATCCTCTGAAGAAAAAGATACCAATCAAGCGATTATTCTTGAAGTAAATTCACCGAAAAATGGAGACATTTCAAAAACAAAATCGATAGAGATAAAAGGTAAGTCGCAAAATTCGAAATTATTGACCATAAGCAGTCAAGATGATACTCAAGTTATAACTCCTGCAAACGATGGTAATTTTTCCGCTCAAGTCACGTTAAGCGATGGCGGTAACGAAATCACTGTCACCAGCTACAATAAGAATAAAGAAGAACACAAAGAATTATTTGTATATTTATTTGAACAGAATTAAGTTTACCTTTAATTTATGAATTAGAATAATTTAACAATGTGATACACACGAATCTAAAAATGAATAAACTATTCTTACACTTAAACTTATTTACTACGGTGTTTATTCTACTATTAAACACAGCCCATGCACAGGAAAAAACAGCAACAAAATCCGCAAGTTCCCCCTCTGCGAAAGAATCAACGACTTCCGCTGCAACCGATGACAAAGTGAAAAATCTAAAGGATAAATTAGCTACAACTGTCGCGCAGCTGCGTGAAGATCAAACACGGGGATTCTATGGAGATATTTCCGCTCTCTCGAAGTCTTCCTTTACTCTAAGTACAATAGATAGCGAAATTAAAGTCCGTTTCAATGAAGATACACTGGTGTTTAAATCAACCGACAAACGGACTGATGCGACTATTGGCAATCTCAAAAACGGCTTGACCGCATCAGTCATGGGATTATTTGATAAAGACACAAGTATTCACACTGCTAAAGTCATATTACTTCAAGTCTTGCCTCATCGATATTCTGGACAAGTTACTCAAGTTGACAAAACAAATGCCACTCTTACGCTTAAAACTACCATTGGCAAAGATATGACATTTGATTATGAAAAAACTACTAGAGCTGTGGAACTGCAGATCAGTGATAAAAAATTAGTCAAAAGCGGCTTGTCACGAATCAACAATGGCGACCGAGTGGAAATTTGGGCAAACGTATCAGAAGACGATCAGCAGAAAAATAAAGCAGTCAGACTCGTTCGAATTCCTAAGGAATTGTTCGATGATAAAGCTAATGCTGTCGCAGTTTCGCCCACTCCTCAAGCGAGTCCAAAGACTCCTGAAAACTCTCCAGCTGCTGTTCCAAAAACTTCACCAAAAGCTACTGTAAAACCTTAAGTTTAAACTGTATGTTCGAAACGCTCTTGCCTGATATCGACGCCCTGTTTGTAACCAATCCGCTTAATATCCGTTATTTAACCGGCTTCGTGGGACTTGCCCCAGATGAACGTGAAAGTTACGTAATTGTCACAACATCAAAAATTTATCTTTTTACAACTGCACTTTATATCGAACGGGCAAACCAATTTGCGTTTAGAAATCCCCATCTGGTAATAATTGAAACGTCGCCAATTACACCATTATCGTCTAAAATTATTCAGTTATCCCGTGAGTTAAATATTAAAATAGCA
>JAHFKJ010000005.1:7534-68825 GCA_023245415.1 Candidatus Gottesmanbacteria bacterium
CTTTGAATCAAGCGATCTAACTCATGCGGAATTTGAAAAATTCACGCGAGAATTAAACCTGCTCACCCTACTACCTACGCAAAATCGTATCGAAAACATGCGTATCATAAAAAATCTAGATGAAATTACGAAACTTAAAAAAGCGATCCAGATCACCGACGAGTGTTTTGCAAAAATTCTTACACATCTAAAATCAGGAGTTTCGGAATCTGAAATCGCCTGGGACATAGAAACATATTTTCGTAACAATGGCGCCCAGTCGGCGTTCCCCCCCATCGTTGCGTTTGACGTAAATGCCTCTCAACCTCACTACGCGTCCTCTGAACGCTATACGTTAAACGCTAACTCGCTCATTCTCCTTGATTTTGGTGCCAAGTTTAATGGTTACTGCGCAGATATGACACGAATGGCATTTTTGGGTTATCCAAATCCTGAAATTGAAAAAGCATATGAGGCTTTAAAAAATGCCCAACAGAAGGCACTCGATTTATTAAAAGCAGGAAAAAGAAATGGAGCTCATCTTGATAAAGCTACACGAGATGAATTGGCTATAGCGAGTTATCCACCCTACCCTCACAGTTTAGGACACGCTGTAGGGTTGGCAATTCATGAAGCACCCCGTCTAAGTATACGCCAGGATGAAATCCTAAAACCCGGCATGGTTGTATCTGTTGAACCGGGAATTTACGTAGAAGGCAAATTCGGAATGCGCATCGAAGATTTGGTCTTGATAACTGATACGGGAATTGAAGTATTATCAAAATCTCCGAAAAACCTTACCGTATTATAATTAGTCAACTGTATGGACAAAAATCAATCTTATCCCACGCCCGAAATGACACAGTTATTTAAAGCCATCTGCCAGCTTAAATCTGAAAATGAAGCTGAAAAATTCTTTAGGGATCTACTGACGCTCCCAGAACTTAAAGAGTTCGCCAATAGATGGCAAATTGTTAAATTACTGATACAAAGAAAACCGTATACAGAAATTGCCCAGAAACTCCAAGTTTCGACGGCGACAGTGACCCGCGTCGCCCATTGGCTCCATCGGGGCATGGGTGGTTACCAACTCATTGCTTCTCGAATTTTAAAATCCCGGTAAAACAAAATGTAAGTCAGTAGCTGGATAAAATAAGCATTGACGTGCGATATTATTGGCAAATTTTAGGGATACTTTTTATATTTTTTGGTCATGAAGATCGCCGGACTGCCCGGCTCACGATATGACGTATTTTCACTCACATTTTGATCAATGCACACGTGACCTACTATAGTTATATTCATAAAAATTGAGAGTAACAATTATTACTATCATTATACAAAATATGAACACAGGCCTGCCACCTCTTGACAGCTTTATATTAGTATGTTAATATACTAATACAATGAAGTGCAACTGATTTCTTGAGTCTGCCTTCATATGGTCGACTTAAAAATACGTATGAAAAAATCTAACAGTTTTACTAAACATCATTCAATCCCCTTCGTTGGTGGGTTGATTGTCGTGTAAAGGAAAATCGAACAGATATTTTCAAACCCGCTAGCTAGCGGGTTTTTTTGTGGATTTTAAGAACAACGAGAAAATCAACAGGCTATTTAAGAAAAAATAAGAAAATAGATTATTACAGAACTATGAAAATAAATAAACTTTTTATATGTTACCCAGGAGGCAATATTAATGCGGTCGTGGCTGATTTAATTCCCAAATCAGAACGTACAGTGGTAGCAGAAAAACTTTTAAATACCTACAATTTAAATAAATCTATCGACAGGCAAATAGAACAAGTGCTTTTCTTAGAAAGGCCTCATAATCCAAAAGCAATGATACGATTATGTCTGACTGGTGAAGAATTTTCTGGAAATGCCTCTTTATGTGCTGCAAGATTAGTACTTTTAGATAAAAGTTCAGGTTTTATTGAAATTTCCGGCAGTAAAAGACCATTACTTGCTAAAAATTTTGGCAAAGAATACATAAGCTGTGAAATACCATTTTCTAATACCCCTAGTTTACAATACAGCAGTGAAAAATATCCGCTTATCAGTATGGAGGGTATCAATCATATCGTTGTTATAATTGAGAAGCTTACATCTTCATTAATACTTAGAAAACGCGCCAAGTTAATTATTGAAAATAATAGGCTTAATCAAAAATTAGCAGTTGGTGTATTGTTTGTACTAAAATCCGGCGCAAAAATATTACTATTCCCATACATTTATTTCAAAAAAGGGGAAAGGTATGAACTTGTTGCAGAAACTGCATGTGGAAGTGGCAGTGTTGCTGTCGCTATCTATGAGCTGTTCAACAGTCCAATGATAAATTATCTGACAGTTCCAATAATGCAACCGTCAGGGTATAAGCTCAACGTCAATCTTAAAAAGAAAATCAATCAAATTAATTGTACTCTTAAAGGTAAGGTAAAAATACTCTACGAAGGAACATATTATTTATAATCAATTTTCCAAACTTCTTGTTTCCATAACAAGAACTTGATACGATACGAAGGTTACTTAGTATGAATAAAATTCAAAACTTAAAAGGCTTTCGGGATTTTTTGCCCGGTGAAGCGCTCAAACGCGAGTGGCTCAAAAAGAAAATTTCAGATACGTTTAAACTCTGGGGGTATGATCCTCTGGAAACTCCCACGCTTGAACCACTCGAACTTTTTGCCGGGCAAATTGGTGAAGATGAAAAATTATTTTTCAAATTCAAAGATCCCGGTGGTCGCGATGTAGCCCTTCGCTACGACCAAACAGTCCCTACCTGCCGTGTCGTAGGTCAATACGGCGGACAATTGGTCATGCCTTTCAAACGCTTTCAAATCCAATCAGCGTTTCGCGCCGAAAACACTCAAAAAGGACGCTACCGTGAATTTTTGCAGGCTGATGCGGATATTTTTGGCATTGATTCCCCGTTTGCGGATGCCGAGGTGATCGCTTTATCTTTGGATATATACAAGCAAATTGGTTTTAAACGGGCGAAAGTACTCATCAATGATCGCACACTCCTTAAAGATTTTCCCTATGAAGCAATCGTGGCAATCGATAAAATCAAAAAAATTGGCGCAGACGGGGTGATAAAGACTATGGAAAATAAAGGTATAACTTTTGAAGATGCAAAAAAATATCTGCAGACGATAAAAAATCTCCAACCAAATGAGACGATTAAAACAATTCTGAACTACTTAAAATCAGCCGGGTACCCGCCAGATTGGTACGAGTTTGACCCAACGATCGCCCGCTCATTTTCATACTCTTCCGGGGTTATTTGGGAAGTGGAAATTCCTGACTATCCGGGGTCTTCAATTTTAGGAGGTGAACACTACGACAAACTAATTGAAAAAATCTCCGGCGCTCAAATTCCCGGAACCGGATTTGCTGTCGGTTTTGACCGCACGTTTGAGGCGGCAGTATCACTGAATTTAATTCCTCAAGTCACTACGAATACTCACGTTTTAGTAACCATATTTGATTCAAGTTTACAAACTAAATCACTTGAAGTAGCAATGACACTGCGAAACGCTCACATTCAAACTGAACTGTATCCTGATCCCAATGCCAAGCTGGAAAAACAACTAAAATATGCTGACCGTAAAGGTATTCCCTTTTGTGTGATTATCGGACCCCAAGAAGCTGGCACTAATAAAGTAAAACTTAAAAACATGAAAGAAAAAAGTCAAGAAGTGATAAATATGGAGGAACTTATTAAGAATTACGCACATAGGGTTCAACCCTTTTAGCTATATAAAATTGAAATTAGGGTTGAACCCTTTACAAACTACCCAACATGAAATGGTTTAAGTCTTTAAATAATAAACAAATCGCGATTATCGCCCTGATTATTGCCAATACGATATGGGGCGCTGCCTCACCGATATTTAAATGGTCGTTGCAAAATATTCCTCTTTTTACGCTGGCTTTTTTTCGCTTTTATTTCGCTACGCTGCTTTTGCTCCCTTTTGCCATCAGACAAAATTTACGTTTAACCGGAGAGGGAATTATCAAAATAGCCAGTCTGACTTTTTTTGGAATCACCGTCAACATAATCTTCTTCTTCCTGGGACTAAAGTTTGCGCCCTCAATTAACGCTCCCATCATCGCTTCCTCTGGTCCAATTCTATTAATCATAGCTTCGATACTAATACTTAAGGAAAAACCGGCAAAAAAAACTATAATCGGCACCTGTGTGGGCTTAATTGGTGTATTTATCATCATTCTGCGGCCACTGCTGGAAAATGGATTTAATTTCTCGGCAATTCTAGGTAATAGTTTTTTTGTACTAGCAACGATTGGGGCAGTCGGTCACACGATCGTAAGTAAGGAAATTCTGGGTCGTTATTCTGCCCTGTATATCACCTTCTGGTCTTTTCTTCTGGGAAGTATCTCATTTTTCCCATTTTTTCTAAGTGAAACTTTTGCTAATAATGGAATTTTGCGATTGGACATCAGAGGCTGGACAGGTTTAATATTCGGCATATTTTTATCTTCAACACTTGCCTATCTGATTTACGAATGGGCAATAGAAAAAATGACCGCTTCCGAGACTGGGATATTTACCTACGTTGACCCGGTGGTAGCTACAATTATCGCCATTCCCCTACTTCATGAAGTAATTACACCTTTGTTTATTCTCGGATCTTTTTTCGTATTCTTAGGAATTTTTGTGGCTGAAGGCCGCTTCCACTGGCACCCGCTCCATATACTTCATAATTAAGTAAATTTACTAAAAAAATTGCATTAAGTTAAACAATACAACGATTTTGTGTAATTCTATAGCAAAAAGTGCTGAAACTGTGGTATAATACCCTAATGAAATCGAATATTCATCCCCAATGGTACCCGCAAGCACTTGTCAATTGCGCCTGTGGAAACACATTCAAAATTGGCTCAACTAAAGATGGTTTTCGGGTTGAAATTTGTTCGAAATGTCATCCGTTTTTTACCGGTGAGATGCGTTATGCTGATACCGAAGGTAAAGTAAGCAGCTTCATCAAGAAGCAGGAAAAAGCCAAAGAACAGGCGCCAATACTTGCCAAAAAGAAAGCTAAAAAGCAGGGCCTCAAACTGCAAAACGAAGTCACCGGTCCGAAATCCCTCAAAGAAATGCTCATGGGAGCTTAAGTAGTAATTATAAAACTAAAATCCCAAAACTAAAAGACCTTCTTCACGAGATTTTTGATCGAAATTAATGGAAAATTAGTGTGGTTATTAATATTGATATGAAAACTGACATTGCAATTTTAGAATTTCGACCCGGCCCGGGAGGCGAAGAGGCCAGAATTTGGGCCCAGGATTTGCTGCGTATGTACACCCGCTACGCCAGCATATCAGCGTGGAAAGTCGAACAACTCAGCGATACAGCTTTACGAATCCGCGGACCGGAAGTTTTTACAAAGCTACAATATGAATCAGGAACTCATCGGGTCCAGCGCATTCCGATAACTGAACGTTCGGGACGCATCCATACTTCTACCGCCACCGTGGCAGTTTTACCCGATGTTCCCGAAACTGAAATTAATATCCGGCCCGAAGACCTGGCGTGGGAGTTTTATCGCTCGGGTGGAAAAGGCGGTCAAAACGTCAACAAGGTTTCTTCCGCTGCCCGGGTCAGACATACGCCCTCCGGGATTATAGCTTCTGCTCAAACCGAACGCGACCAATATCAAAACCGTGCTGTTGCCTTATCCATCTTACGCAGTAAACTCTGGGAACAAATGGAACTGAAAAGAACACAAGCCTTAGGTGAAGCACGCAGTGTAATTGGCAAAGGCATGCGAGCCGAAAAAATCCGTACGTATAATTATCCCCAATCTCGAGTCACTGACCATCGAATAAATAAATCCTGGCACAACCTGGAAGATGTGCTGGATGGAAAAATGGCAAAAATTACGCAAACTTTACTTACTTCTCAAGTTTAACATTTATAATTATGAAGACTACTTTACAGTTACCCCAAATCAACCCAGAAAAAGAAACTCAAAAAATCACCCAGTTTATTAAAGACACTTTAAAAAAACAGAGATTTAAAAAAGCGGTGATTGCTCTCTCGGGCGGAGTTGATTCCACAACGACATTGTATTTAACCCTCCAAGCTCTGGGTAAGCAAAATGTCGATATACTCTTGCTACCCTATGGAACAATGAGTGATGAGGCAACTCGAGATGCTACAGTTGCCTGTGAAATCGCAAATGTTTCAAAAAGTAATATTCAGACAATTGATATCAGAAGTGCGGTTGATACTCTAGTTACATCCCTGAATATTCGCAATAACGACATTTCTGCCGGACATCGGGTCGGCAACATTATGGCCCGGATCAGAATGATCGAAATTTTTGATCAGGCTAAAAAAATGAATTCGCTCGTTATTGGCACTGAAAATAAAAGCGAACATTATTTAGGATATTTTACGCGTTTTGGCGATGAAGCGTCTGACATCGAACCAATCCGCCACCTGTATAAAACTCAAATTTTTGAACTGGCTCGCTATTTAGGAGTACCTGACAAAGTTGTCACCAAGGCCCCAACTGCAGAGTTATGGCAGGGACAAACCGATGAAGGCGAATTTGGATTTACCTATACCACTGCGGATCAAATTTTGTATGGATTAGTAGAAAAAAAACTTTCGCCAAAACAGCTTCTGAAATCCGGCATCAGACAGTCCGATATTAATCGCGTCATGAAACGGGTGGAAGCAAATCAGTTTAAACACCATGTACCGATACTGCTAAAGAAGTAACTGTCTTGATAAACTTGGTAAATCCTATATTTTGAAATCTAGCCTGAATATTCGGAGAGGGTTATTGTTATCGTTGCATCTTTTCCATCTCTCCAATATGTCACAGTTATAGTATCGCCGACTTTTTTCCTGCTGATAATCTGTGCGACTTCGCCATCAGTTCCCGCTACACGCTGGTTATCTATTTTGGTAATTATATCTCCTTTATCAAGACCTACCTTTTCCGCCGGACTGCCTGAAATCACCGCGACGATATACGCTCCTTCCGGTACATCGTTTAAAAGTGCGATTCTTTTGTCGATACTTTTATATTTAACTCCCAAAAATGGCCGTGAAAATTGACCAGTATTATTAAAGTTTACCAATGCTTCTTTTACTACATTTATAGGCAGGGCAAATCCGATGTTTTGTCCTCCTTGGGCAATAGCAGTATTTACGCCGATCGCCTGACCCGATGAATTAAGCAATGGCCCACCTGAGTTACCCGGGTTGATTGCTGCATCAGTCTGAATAACGTTATCCAATTTTTCACCAACTCCATCAAATGGACCCCCGGCAGTAATTCCCCGGCCTAAACCTGAGATCACACCGGTCGTTACCGTATTGCGAAATTCTCCCAAAGCAGTACCAATCGCGATTGCGAATTGTCCCGCTTTAAGTTTTGACGAATCTCCCATTTCAATCGGCTGTAAGCCAGTTGCGGTGATCTTAAGTATAGCCAAATCATTCGTCGGATCACGATATATTTTCTGCACATCATAAGTTTTGTCATTTATAGTTATCACCCGATATTTAGCATCGGTTTCAGAAACGACATGCTTATTCGTTACTATGAGTCCATCACTTGAGACAATAAAACCGCTACCGATATCCTGTTCTATTTTTTCCATTTTTCCCGGCTGTTGCTGACGAAATACATTAAAAGGATCATACGGGTCAATTTCAAAAGGCCTGCCAGTAGATCGGGTTGTGGAAATCCCTACTGTAACGACCGATGGCGATACTTTATCTACAACGTCAACTACCAGCGATTCTTCATGTACCACGCGTACATTTTCATCTTTTACCGTACTTGGGAAAGACGACTTATTACTTGTAAACGCGGGAAGTTTAATCCGCTGCCCAATGTCTTTCCAGGTTATACCAAAAACTCCGGAAGAAACTCCAATCCAGATCGAAATAAGCAAAGCACCAATAAGAAGTATATTACGTGATTTATTCATCGTTATCATCCCTTAAATATTATTGTAACATTAGCGCTACTAACTGAAAAATAGCTGAAGATCAATCAGAAAGTTTATTTTGTCAATTCTTCGATTGCTTTCTCAAGCTGCAAATCAGCTGATCCGGTACTCGTTTTCACCTCAGTATCAGGCTTAATGCCTTTGCCATGAATCCATTCACCGCTGGGAAGTATCCAGCGTGCGGTAGTGATATGAATTCCGGATTTATCAGGCAAATCTTCAGGAGATTGAACCGTACCTTTCCCAAAAGACGTTTCACCAATTAGAACTGCGCGCTTATGATCTTTGAGTGCACCAGCGACAATTTCTGATGCTGAAGCACTACCCTTGTTAATCAGAACGACAAGGGGTATATCTAGTAAATTTCCTTGACGGTTGACGTTAAATGTTTCTTTGGTTCCATCACTATTTTCCTGAAGTACCACCACTCCGCTTCGGATAAATTCGGAAGCCACGTAGATTGCGCTCTGAAAATATCCGCCTGAGTTATTCCTTAAATCTAAAATGATTCCGGAAATTTTAGGCGAAGAGCGTATGTTTGACTTAACTTCATTTATACTTTGATTCCATTCGGTGTTGGTAGCATCACCGAATCTGGAGAGTTTGATATAACCAACATTGGGGCAATTTCGCAGCTTACAAGTTTCGCTTGTAGACTGTTTTACTTCATACTCGACACTTTTTATCGTAATTTTTTCCCGTGTTACTTCGATCTCTACTGCCGTTTGGGAATTTTCATGCATTATCGTCAACGTCACTTTGGTAAGGTTGGGTCCTCTGATTTTTGTGACTGCCTGAGGCACTGTCCAACCAGCAGTATCTTCGCCATTAACCTTGATAATCCAATCGCCAGGTCGTATCCCCATCTTTTCGGCTGGTTGACCTTTTAAAGGCGCAATGACGATAATTTTATCGTCTTTACTTCCCAATTGCGCTCCAATACCTTCAAATGATCCATTAAGATCATCTTTAAATCCAGCGTTATCTTTTGGCGGTAAAAATACCGTATACGGATCAGCGAGCGATGCTACCATACCTGAAACCGCGCCATAAACCATTTTTTGCGGATCCAGGGCTTTTTTATCCAAATAACGCTGCTCCAAACGATCCCAAACGTCCCAAAAAATGGAAAAATCAACTTCGCGATTTGCTGGAGGGGACGTTCTAGACACTGTAACAATTGGAGATGGAACTGATGCATCTTGAGAAACTGTAATAATTTTCTTTTGCCCGAATCTAAACCCAACATAACCTGCAAACAATATGAGACAAGCGGTAATGACGAGTCGACGGAATTTTTCAAGAGTCATATGAATTATTTTTTGCCGGGTAGATGATCTTCTTCTAAAACCAGGAGCTGCAGTTTGTCTCCATATAGAAGAGCTTGTTTTTTATTATGGGCATGAATTTTAGTTATATCAGAAACCAATAAATATGGCAATGAAAAGTTGGGTGAGTGCAGTACTTCACATACGATCGCCACCGCTCCCAATACATCAGCTTTCACGATGACATCACTTACTGCTTCTTTTACCACTAAAATTGCTCTGTCTAAATCTATCGGCATTGTCAGCGTAGAAATATTCTCTGTTACAACTTTGAGAATACCTGAGGCCAGCTTTCCTTTTCCCTGTATTCCCTCAATCATACAGCCCTGGACGCTAAAAACAATTTCCTCCTTATTCACTTCTTCAACTATTCCATCAAACCAGGCAGCTGTAGTTTTCTCATCCGTTTTTTCTTTGATACCCACAAGTCCCCTTAGGGCGTCCAAAATTATAAATTCTCCTGCAACCGGCGTTTTTACCAGTTGTGAGCTAAAAACTCTTTTTTTTCTGGCAATTGCTTGTCCTTGTTTTACAGACTGGTTTTCTTTCACCAGAAGATATGATGTAATTTTTTGCCCAGGTATATCTAGTATTTTTGCTAAATCAAATTTATGAATACTTAGCGGATTAGAAACGATCAGCGGGTCACCGTATAGTATATGAAAACCTTTTTCCACAACTGGTTTTTCGTAAGTCTCAAGATGAATTGAAACGTGTGTTTTCTTATGCATTGGCAGGTTAAATGAAAATTAATTTGGTTTGAGCATAAACGGCATCAGAGCTAAATGCCGCGCATGCTTGACGCTTGTCGTCAGATGGCGCTGATGTTTGCTGCACAGTCCGGTACGCATATGTGATAGAATTTTACCGCGCTCTGAAACGTAGGGTGTAAGAAACTCTATTTCTTTATATGATGGCTGGGTATCATTTTTACAGAATGGACAATTTTTGGGTACATTTTTGATTCTTCTTGGCGATCTTGGTTTCATAATATACTCCTTAGATTAGAATGGTATGTCGTCTGGATTTATATTTTCAGTTACAGTTTTTGTATCATCCGGTTTACTGACATGAACCACTTCTGCCGATGTGGTTGCGACGGCTGGGACATCTTGAGTCGGTGATACATTTGTAACAACAGACCTATTTAATACCCCTGCTACTCCTTCAGTAGGTTGGATGCCTGCATCAATGCGTTTTGAGTCTAAGATAATCATATCTTCAATGACAATCTCGGTAGTCGTGCGCTGTTGACCATCCTGGCCCTGCCAAGATCTGGTTTGGAGTCTACCCTCAACATATACTTTGCGTCCTTTTGCCAATAGCTGATTACACAGCTCTGCCAGCTTATTCCATGATACAACACGGTGAAATTCAGTTTCCTCTTTTTTCTCGCCGCTTTCGGTCGTCCATCCTCTGTTGGTAGCGAGTCCAAATGTACAGACTGCGGTCCCATTTGGTGTATAACGCAGTTCCGGGTCCCTGGTTAAATTGCCGATAAGTATGACTTTATTAAGTGACCTTGCCGACATAAAAACTTTAACGAGCAGCTAATTACTAGCTGCCTTTTTAACTTTCTTTTTTCGCGGATTTTTTATTTTAACAACTAAATGCCGCAGGATCGCTTGGTCAAGTTTAAATTTTTCGTTGAGACTATTAGGATTGGTTCCGGATAATGTAATCGAGATATATATCGCTTCTGTCTGCTTTTTTATAGGATAGGCAAGCACGCGTTTTACCCATCCTATTTCACTATCTACGTTAAGTCCTGCTTTTTGCAGCAATTGCGTAAGTTTTTCCGTAAATGCTTTTTGCTCGGTATCTTTATTGACTAAAACTACTAATTCATATTGCATAAATACTCAGTGATTATATCATGAAATTATCAACATTACCAGAAATTTGATTTTTTACAGTGTTTAACATTATAATAGTTAAATTATTGTATACGTATGGGATTTTTCATTGTTATTATTGTCATTATCTTAGTCATGATTCCGATGGCTATTCGCATTGTCCAGGAGTATGACCGCGGAGTAGTTTTTTTCCTGGGCCGGTGCACCGGGATTCGCGGACCTGGACTCATACCTCTGATTCCTTTTTTTGAACGCATGGTTCAAGTCAGTCTGCGAACTGTCACGATGGAGATTCCTTCCCAAAAAATTATTACCAAAGATAATGTCTCCATTGACATCGCGGCAGTAGCCTACTATCACATAGTGGATCCCAAAAAATCAGTTTTGGCGATTGAAAATATTTATGAAGCTGTCAATCAAATCAGCCAAACAACGGTTCGCAATGTAGTCGGACAATTTGTCCTGGATCAGTTACTTTCCAAAACAGCCGACATCAACACCCAAATCAAGAATGTGATCGACTTACACACTGAACCCTGGGGTGTACAAGTCACGGCAGTTGAGATCAAAGACATAACGCTACCTGACAATATGCAACGGGCAATGGCAAAAGAAGCGGAAGCCGAACGTGAACGCCGGGCCAAAATTGTCGCAGCCGAAGGAGAATTTCAAGCTGCTGTAAAACTCGGTGAAGCAGCCGACATTATCTCCAAACATCCAGTAGCACTGCAGTTGAGAACTCTCCAGACTATGTCGGAAATAAGTACTGAAAAAAATTCCACCATTATATTTCCGGCTCAATTTATGAATACAGTATCCGACGCCATCAAAACACTCAGAGCTGATTCTTCAGTCAGATAATCTTTTTATATTATTTACATTAATTAGCAAAATCTCCTCTTGCCAGTTTCTAAGTAGTCCATTAAGATAAAATTAGGATTATATGTTTTCAGGATTATTTTTAAGTTTCCCACTATTTTATGTCATTGGCTTGGTATGTTTTATCCGTTGGTTCATTTCACTTTTTAAGTCAACACCCAAGCCTGACCGTCAGACCATACTCAAAGCGCTGATTGCCGAACTTACAGCGTCGCAAAGTATTTATCCCGATAAAAAAATTCCTGAGCTTATTGAAGAGTATAAACATGAATTAAATAAAGCTAACTCTAGCGCTGTAGCTTTATCTTCAACTGCCCAAAAAACCGATTTGTTACATCAAGACGTTTCAACACTTGCTTCAAACTGGTATACGGATAATTCAATAAATTTACTGCTGTATATTGGCGCTTTTTTGATAGTTGCATCTGCCTCTATCTTTGTTGGATTTCAATGGGAAACAATTAGCGGTATCGACAAGGCGATGATCATCTCAGTTCTGACCGGATTGTGGTTTATATTTGGCATCTGGTTTTACGGTATCCCCAAAGTCCGTAGTGCCGGCCTCACCTTTATCGGAATTGGCGCTCTACTTATCCCATTTTCCGGATTTGCCTGGCATAATTTTGTACTAATAAACCTCGGAGTGAGTTTGGGAACATCCTGGTGTGTAACTTCAATTATCGGAGCTCTTGTATATATTTCACTTATCTGGGTAGTTAAAAAACCGTTTTTTGCCTATTTATTTAATTTTTCTTGTCTTTCGCTTGTATTTTCACTGATTGAGCTAAATCATCTGGTTACAAACTATTATATTCTGGGGTCTATATTCACCGCGCTTGTTATGCTTGGCGTGAGAATGTTTATTGATCAAAATTGGGCAGACGAAACTTTATATTCACAACCGCTGGAATATTCCGCCAATCTGCTATTACCAATAGCGCTTGGGTTTGGTTTAATAACGCTGCTGTCCCAATCTCTTAATTTATTTTCGTTTGAAAATACAAGCGCTTTATTTTTAGCCAGTTTTTACTACGCGCTATATTTTTTTTATACGAAGAAATCCGTCTATTTAGCTTTAAGTGAATCGCTCATAATAATCACCTTGATATTTTTCTTTAACTGGCAAGATTTAGCTACACAAACTAAGTTTTACGGCTTAGAACTGACGTCACTGGCACTTTTCTTCGGTGCATTCATACTAAAAAAACTCCATACGAAGGAATCTTCCGAAATAACAGTAACTCTTGCTCTTATATCCAGTGTATTCTGGTATGTTTTCGCGCAATTTCTAAATGTTGCGATTTCCGACGTCGTAATATTTGCTGCTATGGTAACAGGTCTTTCATTTTTAACCGCGATCTATCTGGAACATTCCCGAACTCGAATTTTAGGCATCCTGTTCGTATATATTCTGCTTAATCATATTTTGCAACTTGTAGATATCGACAGTATGTACCTACCGATTGCGTTTACCACCCTTTCATATGTCTTTTACTCTATATCATTTTTATTTGACGCCAACGAACAAAAAGTCGCTAACATCTACAAAAATTCAGTGTATATCGCATTAATTTTAACTCCCTTAATATTTGGATTTACGAGCAGGCTAAGTTATTCCAGTAAGTTTTATGAAATTTATGCACTACTTTCTGGTTACGGTAGTCTCGCGCTATTTGCGTTTGAAAGCTATTATCATAATAATGAAAAACTCCGATATTTTACCTCAGCGATTGCCATGTATATGTATGAATGGCAGATATTTTATTGGAAATTTAGTGAACAACAATTTTATTCCTTGCCACTGGCACTTTATCTTTTGGTACTCGCCTTTTTGCGTTATCGCAAAGGTGATGAATCCACACGAAAATTGCTTGATTTAGCTGCTACACTTTGTTTAATTTTTCCGACATTAGGTCAGGCTTGGGAAGTAAATGGAGCTATCTACGCCTTAATTCTTGGAGCCGAAGGAGCTGTACTTGTACTACTGGGCAATTCTCTTGCCTATAAAGTGTATACGTTTGCCGGCACAGCTGCTATAATTCTAGCCGTAGTCTCACAAACGTACAATTATATTCTATCCCTTCCCCGCTGGATAATTACCGGTATTGGCGGACTGGCATTTTTGATTTTGGCCGTATATCTTCTCGTCTACCGCAAAGACCAAAACCCAAATTCCTAATTTAACTACCAATCTTAAACTCCACCACTTCCCCATCCCTGATTACATATTCTTTACCTTCAAGGCGCAATTTTCCTAAGTTCCGCGCTTTATTCCAACCGCCTACTGCCACAAAATCTGCATAAGTAACAATTTCAGCTTTAATAAACTTTTTTTCAAAATCGGTGTGAATCACAGAGGCTGCCTGAGGAGCTTTGGTCCCATTTGTAATCGTCCAGGCGCGGGCTTCCAACTCACCTCCGGTTAAAAAAGATACTAATCCAAGTCTGGCATAAGCTTTTTGAATAAGCCGATCTAAACCAGTTTTTTCTAATCCAAGCGATTTCAGGTACTCTAACTGCTCCGTTTCAGTTAACTCAGCAAGTTCGGACTCAATTTTTGCTGAAACAAGCAAAATATCGCTTTCTTTTATGTGTTGATCTGTTTCGCCAAATTGCGGTTTAGTTAATTTGAAAATTAGTTGATTAGTTGAATTTTGCAATTGGTCTTCTCCTACATTTACTACATAGAGAGCCGGTTTCATTGTAAGTAAATGAAGATCTGCCGCACATATTTTATCCGTCTCATCCACAAGAATTTCACGTGCTTTTTTACCCCTCTCAAGTTGTTGTTTAAGTAATTTAATTAACTCCCATTTTTTTAAGGCTTCTTTTTCAATCTTACCGCGCGGTTCTATTTGTTTTTCCAATGTTTGTAAATCCGCAAGCATCAGCTCCGTATCCAATATTTCCAAGTCTTTAATTGGGTTGATGTCTCCAGAGACGTGAACTACGTCAGAATCCTGAAACTGGCGCAGTACATAGCAAATAAGGTCTACTTCTCTGATATGGGCTAAGAATTTATTACCCAATCCTTCTCCCTGCGCGGCACCAGCTACAAGACCTGCGATATCCACAAATTTTACTGTGGCGGGAACAATCGGCGGCAGTTTTATACCGCCGTCCTGAGCTTCGCGAAGAGAAGCGTGAGGATTCCCCCCACCAATAATAATCGCTATTTTTTCAAGCCGCTCATCTGGCACCGGCACAACTCCTACATTAGGCTCAATCGTCGCAAACGGAAAATTCGCTACAAATGCTACTTGCTTTTTTAGAAGAGCGTTAAAAAGCGTCGACTTGCCGGCGTTCGGAAGCCCAACAATCCCAACCGATAAATTCATAATGGTAATTGTATCATGAACATGTAGATGAACATGTATAGTCTAGAAGGATTGTTAAAACAATCTAATTCTATGCAAAGCTAAGCTTTGCATAGCTTTGCATAGACGTTTACATGAGATTACTAGACTATTCAGCTATAATGATTTAACACATATGACCAATGATGTTATAGAAGTACGTAATCTGGTAAAAGATTATGGCTCTTTTCGGGCAGTAGACGACATAACTTTTACCGTACCAAAGGGTAAAATTGTCGGATTTTTAGGTCCCAATGGTGCTGGCAAAACCACAACCATTCATATACTCCTAGGAATTACGACCGCGACAGCCGGCCATATTTCATTTTTCGGCAAAGACTTTAATCACCATAAGCAACACATATTAGCCCGCATTAATTTCGCATCAGCATTCAACACCCTACAAGGACGCATCTCGGTATGGGAAAATCTAGTAGTATTTTCACACATCTATGAAGTAAAAGGCTATAAAAAGAAAATCACCGATTTAATTGACTATTTCGAAGTTTCTAATATGCTTAACTCACTATATCACGATTTATCCGCAGGACAAAAAACGCGCGTAAATCTTATTAAGTCGCTCTTAAATGATCCGGAAATCCTCCTGATGGATGAACCCACTGCCTCACTTGATCCAGATATCGCCGATAAAACCTTGACACTCATTGAGCAACTCAAAAAAGATCGCAACCTGACACTTTTGTATACAAGTCACAACATGAGTGAAATTACGCGAATTTGCGATGAAGTCATATTTCTAGATCACGGCAAAATCGTGGCCCACGATACACCTCTTGGACTAACCAAAAGAATCCGCTCCGCCCAACTACGTCTCATATTTAATGACGATAAAAAAATACTTGAAGACTACTTAACTCAAGAAAATCTGCAATTTACATTTGAAGATGAACACACAGTAACGATAAAAACAGAAGAAGAACTGATTCCCAAACTCATTTTTAGCATCAGTAAAACAGGCATTTGGATGACAGACATCGAAGTCAAAAAGCCTACCCTAGAAGACGTATTTTTACAAATTGCCCGAGGAGATGTCCATGAATCTTAATCGCATCAAAGGCATACTTATACAAGAGTTTTTTATTACACTTCGTTCATTCGAGGTCATTTCGGATATCATCATATTCCCTGGTACAACACTTATTCTATTCGGTCTGCTCGCGACCTATTTGGCCGGAATAACAAATATAACTGTGGCGTACTCTTTACTTATGGGCATGCTGCTGTGGCATATTATTACTATCGTTCAATACTCTATTTCAGTAGGAAGCCTATGGAATATTTGGTCACGTAACTTAAGCAATATGCTTATCACTCCTATCTCACTATTTGAATATATTTGTGCTTATACATTTTCCGGAATTCTTAAGGCAATCATAATGATTACCTCATCCGCATTTCTGATCAAGATTGTTTTTCATTTCAATATTTTTGACCTGGGCATTGCAAATTTAGGACTCTATACATTTAATTTAATCCTGTTTGCAATCTCTTTTGGCATGGTCATGCTCGGCCTCATCTTTCGCTATGGTACTCGGATTCAAGCATTTGCCTGGGGAATTTTACCTATCGTTCAACCATTAACTTCAGTTCTCTATCCTGTAAGCGTATTACCAGGCCCTTTGCAAACTATCGCTTACTTAATGCCACCGACATATGTCTTTGAAGCATTGCGTGCAAATGTTCTAAATCCCCATATTATCCAGTGGAATTTGTTTACTATTTCACTTGGCGAGAATATTATTTATTTTGCATTAGCTACTTGGTTTTTTATCGCGATGTTTAATCAGTCCAAAAATTTAGGCCAATTTGCTCGACTGGAAGGATAACTTAAGCGATGACATTGAAGAATCAAACTTTATGCTGCCATTTTGCGTAAAGATTTAACCCCTAACAATACTGGAAATACGACAAATCCCTCTATAATGATAAATCCGATAAATATCATGCGATCGGTAAATTCGTCCAAAATGATTTTCCAGCATAAATCCTAAACAGAAAAAAAGTGCTGATTCACTAATAATCATCAGTAATCCCGGTACAAAAATCTGTACAATTTGTCTGTATGGCAACATCGTCGTGTTTTCTAATTTTTTTAAGTAGAGGCACGTATAATATCACATACAAAACACACTACAACACACCAAGTAACATCCATAACTGCTGACGGAATGTATTTTTTTGGATGACACGCGAATAATAGGCGTATTCTTGCAAGAATATATTTACGCTTCTATTCCAGCAGACAAATGTGAACATTGAGTTGGATAATTTACGGAATATAATGATGCCTTAATTTTCGTTGTCAAATCAACTTAAATCAATGCAAAGCTAAGCTTTGAGTTAAAGCTTTGAGTTACCGCCGTAGATTTGTCACACACGCTCCACCTAAAGTTCCTGCTGCTGCATACATCCCAGAATGCGTAAAGACTGGCTGATGTGTCAACTGAGTCAGTATTAATCCCAAAGCAGCTTCACCGCCTAGAGCACATATTACCAATCGCGGGTTTCTCGCTATTTTGGCACCTACCCATACTCCTGCAGTAAAACAAAGTGTTATAAAAATAATGTCTTCAGAACCAATTCCACTTTGCGCAAAAAAAGCTGCAGGAATCGCTTGTGCAAAAAAACTATCCAACGAGAATCCTTGACTTATTAAAGGTTCAGTTACATTTATCGGTATAGATCCTATAGCTTCATGTCTGGCCGGAGAATTCATTCCCAGTCTCATATGGAAATTATTTATCACAAATTAGACTTTAACGCAAAATTTTCTGCAAATTTATCTTGTCTTTGTATCGCTAACCAGCTAAAGTATATATATGTACAAGATGACAAAAATTAAATCTTTCATAGTATTTACGTTAATCCTTATAATTATTTCGGCATCCCTGTTTATTGGCTGGTACACGGGATATAACCGTCTGGCTTTAACTGCAAATCGCAGCAATTCTATTAACCTTAGCGATATCAGCTTTGTTTATGATTTGATAAACAAAAACTATATTGAAAAAATCCCACCCCAAATTCTCGATCAAACAATTGCCGGGATGGTATCAGCGCTTAACGATCCGTATTCGTATTATCTAAGTCCCCAAGGCTACCGTCAGTTACGGCAGCAGGATCAAGGTCAATATGTCGGATTGGGATTTTTCTATAGTTACACTCAAAAAGATCTCAAAATCATTGAAGTCTTTCCTGATACACCAGCCCGAGAAGCAGGACTTAAAATCGGAGATTTCATTCTCACTCTCGACCAGATTCCCCTTTCGGGCTTTAAAAATGAAATTGAAGTAAAAAATAAATTGCGGGGAGAAAATGATACTTCAATCACTCTGACCGTCAATCGCAGTCAAAAGATTTTAAACTTCAATTTAAAGCGCCGACCAATTCAAATACCTACCCTTACTTATAAATCGCTGTCCAATGGCATCGGCATACTAAAGGTGTACCATTTTAACCCCGATTTAAAAGCGGAGTTTATGAAAATTGCTCCACAAATTACTCTCGATCAAACGAAAAAACTTATAATTGACTTAAGAAATAATGGTGGTGGAATTGTCGGTATGGATACTTTTTTGGCAGACCAATTTGTGTCTTCTGGGATATTAAACCAGGAAATTTATAAAGACACATCGCTTTCACGCTCTATCAGGGCTTCAGGAAATGCTCAATATCAAGATTTGAAACTGATACTTCTGGTAAATCACGAAACCGCAAGTGCAGCAGAGATATTTACTGCAGCAATTCATGATAATAATCGCGGTCAAATCATCGGCGAAACTACTTATGGTAAAGGAGTTTTCACTTCAATATATGAACTGCCTGATGGTTCGGCAATACAACTTACTACCGGCCATTGGCTGACACCCAAAGGCGTTTCAATTGACAAAATTGGTATCAAACCGGATTTAGAATTAAAAGATGAAATAATTAATGCGCAAGATATAATTTATAATAAAGCAGTGGAAACACTAAAAACTGACTAGCATATCGTCTCACCTCGAGGGGGTCCATTCGGCCACCCCGAAGGAGAGACTTCATGTTGAAACAAGTACTAAAAATAAATGCTAAAGTTTAATCACTAAAACTGGATTGATCCTTACATTAATTAGATCGATATGATATAAAATTTCTTATGGACTCTGTACCATCAAATTTAAAACTCTATAATATTGAGCATATTAATCAAATTTCCGCTGGCGACTTAGCAGTCGGTTATTTAACACATATTGCAGATGTTCATGACACGTCGCCTCATCCGGGGCGTGCAGTGAATCAAAAAAACTTATCTAAATACCTGGAATATTTGAATGGATTAACAGCAAACCCGATTCTCGACACCAGACTCGATAATGATGAAGGACAAATTAGACCTTGCAAGGTTGTAAAAGATTTAAATAAAAACTCAGCTTCAGTAACGTTTCCTATAGGCTTTGATGGTTTGGGTAATACAGTGTTAAATGCATATACACTTTTGGCTGGATTATGGCTTGCTGGAATTTCAGGTGCTCAATATGGTCATACAGAATATATGTCATCTCAAACACAGGGTGATAATGAAGTGATAACGATACCTTATTTAGTGCGTCAGGGAACAATTAAACCCTACGTGCAACAATTTCAGCTAAGCAGAGGAAACGCGAAGCATTTAGCAAGTAAAATAGAGCGAGTATTATTTAAGACGGAGGTAGTAATTCCAGACGAACGAATATAAATTAATCATGGACCAAACAAATTATACCTACCAGACTTATAATCTCATTGCCAAGCAGTATGTCGATAAATATTACGTCGATCTGACTGATGTTCCCTATATCAATCTACTGCTTAAAGATTTGCCCAAAGGTACAAAAGTCCTGGATGCAGGCTGCGGAGCTGGTCAATTTACTGCATATATGCAAAAACAGGGGTTTGACGCACTCGGAATTGATATGTCTGACGCAATGCTCGACTTCGCCCGCCAAAAATCGCCTGACGCGGCTTTCAAAAAAATGGACTTTACGCAAATGTCTTTTGCCCCAAAGTCATTCGGGGCGATATTATCTGCGTACTCACTCATTCATGTGCCCGAAAAAGAAGTCGTAACTACACTCAAAGGATTTGCCAACGCGTTGACTGACGCTGGGAAAGTTCTCATCATTGCCCAAAAAGGTGAATCAGACCATGTAGTGAACGAACCTTATCAACTCGGGGGGAAACTATTCCTGAATTTTTTTACAGTAGACCGGCTTAAAAACCACTTAATTCAAGCCGGCTTTAATGTGGTATTTGTACAGGAAATTCTCACTGTTAAAGCTTATTCCTTAGCGGATCATATAATTTATATGATGGGCCAGAAAAACCTGGTAGTATCCACTGCTGCAACTTTTACCAATCCAAATTCTGGTGAACATTAAACGCTTAATTTTTCCAGTACATATTTAACAACCCAAAATCGAAAGAATTTACCGATCCGCTGCCATTTGTATCAGCTCTCAAATTTGCAGGAAATATCCAGTTTGCTATCTGCAACTTTATATCATCCGCTGTCAATCCACCCGTTCCGTCAAGATCCACATCTCTTGGTAAAAAACACAATCCGCTCAAAGACGCATCAATTTCCGCATCGGTCATGAAATTATAGGCAAACCCCTGATCCGGATTCGTTCCAAATGAATCAAATAATAAAAAGCCTTTTATTTTTGGATCCAGACGCATGATCTCAATTTGATCTTTTAGATTGATAAGTGCCTGCGAACGCGGAACTTTCGTACCACTCCAGGCAGGATTTTGGTCCGATTCAAACATGCCGATTTCAGTGAGATAAATATCCTGGTTGGCAAATACGTTACTTGCCACGCTGCGAAGTCGAGAAACCTGACTTGAAATAGTTTCACGCAACACCCCATCAACCACATAGCCTTTGAGGTTGTAGCCATTTCCGGCAATACCTGCGAGCTTGTCAAATTGTGCCCCTGCTCTGACCATAGTTGTCACTTCATCGTTAAGATTGGGATGAGTTAAATTAAAGGCCGGAGACAATAATTTCACATTGGGTCGGGTCACATGAGCAATCACCTGATTCATATAAGTCGTAACCAGAGGCGCAATTACCCACCATTCACCCGGATTTCCGCCTAACCAGGTTTCGGAAATCGGTTCATTGGGACCAGCGATGGCGTAAAAAGTCCGTCCGCCAACCAAATCTGCGATCCGATCCAACACTACGGCATATTTTACCGGGTCTGTAAATCCGCAGGTATTGCCGTAGCAGATACGCAGTATCGGCGTCATCCCATGATCCAGTGCATATTTAAACGAATCGCTCACTCCCCATTCCTGACCCTCAGCTGTCATCATTTCCAGAGTGTAGCCCAGTTTGTGAGATGCAGCCCGGTCATGTTGGTTGTTAGCCACTGGACCGACGATCGCGTAATTGATTCCCAGTTTTTTACAGGAAATCTGCCCTGGTTCATTGGCAAAAACCTTCGCTAATTTTAAACTCCCGATTAAATAGAATAGTCCGGCAAAAATAAAAAATTTAATTATCTTATTTTTTTCCATTATATATATTATATATATTTAATACATAAACCGAATTATAATTCAAGCCATACTCCTTTAAACTGCTTTAGGGTTCAACCCTTTTGATCAGCAATCCTGGCTAATAGGGTTGAACCCTATTAATCATCATGAAGTATAAATTTAGTATACTGTATCCTACATGCGGATTAAGAATACATCCTGGCAAGGGGTAGGCAAATGGTACAATCAATTGGTCAATTCCGATGGCCATTATTATCATCAACATGTAATCATTCCAAAAGTCCTCCGGCTTTTAAATCCTAAGTCGACTGATTCTGTTTTAGACTTGGCCTGTGGCCAAGGGGTTTTAGCCCGCAGTTTGCCCAAAAATGTGACTTATACAGGTTTAGATAATGCATTTAATTTGATTGATACTGCAAAAAAAATTGACCCCAATTACCTACACACCTTCATAACACATGATATCACCCAACCTTTTCCAGCCAACGTTCAACAGTATGAATTTGTAACTATCATCCTCGCACTTCAAAATGTCGAGCATCCCCAGCAAATTCTGGATAATGCTTTTAAACACCTTAAACCTCACGGAAAATTTATCATCGTTATAAATCACCCCATGTTTCGCATACCGCGTCAAACATCCTGGGGAATAGATGAGAAAAACAAACTTCAATACCGCCGGGTCAACCGCTACCTCTCACCCCTAAAAATACCGATAACGACGCGCCCCGGAAAAAGTCAAAGTCCGATCACCTGGTCGTTTCATTATCCTCTTTCAAGTTTCAGCATAATGCTCAAAACGGCTGGTTTTGGAATAGAACTTCTCGAAGAATGGACGTCTGACAAAGTAAGTGCTGGAAGTAATGCGAAAATGGAAAATCTAGCCAGACATGAATTTCCTTTATTTATGGCAATATGTGCACTGAAGCTGACGAAATAATCAAATTAAGCTTCGGACGGTGGCGGTGGTTCTTCGGCAGGTGGAGGCTGATTTTCATTTGCCTGAGTCGGATATTGGCCAGATTTTAGCCATTCGATATAGGTACAACCGGTTGCCTGACGTTTCTCCCGATCCCATCCAGATGTAGAGCATTTTTTCATTTTTTTGCCGTTGGCTGTGGTGTACAATACCAATTTCGCGCTACATTCAGGACACTCTTCTTCCAAAGGCTCAGTTGTACCGTTTATCCATTCGATAAAATCACAACCTGTAGCCGTTCGCGTCAACTTATCCCAACCCCCGGTTGAACATTTTTTCATTTTCTTGCCAAAACGCGTCACCGCAAGCACGACTGGAGAACCGCACTTGGGACATTTCTCATCCAATGTTTGCGGTTCAACCGGAAGCCATTTTACGAAGTCGCAACCGGTTGGCTTAGTATGCGGATCATAAGGACTTGCCATAGTACACCTTTGCAATTTCCGGCCGGTTCTAGTCACTTGGATCGGACCTAGGGGGTTCTTGCATTTAGGACATAATTCCTGAGTCTGTGTGCTGTCAGTCATAAATTAACTATACCAAATATATAATCTAAAATAAAGTTACCTAATAAACTGCTCCGTATATTGAATTTCTAGGCCTAATTTGGATGCGACTTGGTGTTCGTTTCTTGCCCCTTTTGACAATTCCCATCTGGGAGTCATAAAAATGTGAGTTATAAGCTCACTTTCCAGCACACGTTCCCAAAAAAAATTGAATTTCTGCTCGCGTCTTGATACATCGAGATTTTTCACTTCGTCTAACTTTAAATAAATATGCGGTGGAAATACATCAGTCGGAGAAAATACCGGAAATTGACTAAATGTGCGGATCTTGAGGGTATGCTTTCTTAAAATTTTTAGGTTAGTCCTAATATTATCCGGCCCATCGGAATTAATAATTCCTGAAATGTAGCCGATGTGTGTCCTGGGTTGTCCATTTTTAAATAAACTCAAAACATATAGCAGATTTTTCTGAACTTGATTTAGATTTGTAACCCCCTTAAGCGACCTCTGAATCAGTACCTGCATACTTTCTAACAAATATAGCAAATCTGGCAATCTATTTGCAAGTGGGTTTCTGCCTTTACTAAAAAAATCAGAGCGTCTATACTGATAAAGTTTTAAGGAGGATTTATGACCAACACTCACCCCGAGTACCAATATCTAAATCTGCTCCAGGATATTTTGGACAATGGTACTTGGAAAATCAGTCATTCTACCGGCGTAAAACTCAAAAGTGTTTTTGGCCGGCAGATCCGGTTTGATTTGAATCAGGGATTCCCGCTCTTAACCACCAAAAAAGTTTTCGTTAGAGGCATTATTCACGAGCTGATCTGGTTCTTGTCAGGCGAGTCAAATATTAAATATTTAGTAGATAATAATGTTCATATTTGGGACGAATGGGCTTACAAAAAATATGAGTGGGCGGTCAAAGACGGTAAAGCTAAACAAATCACGTTTGAAAAATTTATGGAAAAAATAAAAAATGATAAAAAATTCTTAAAACACTGGGGTGAATTGGGACCAGTTTATGGCGTCCAATGGCGACGGTGGCCCACCTTCGCTAATGTTTCGGCGGGCAATCCCGCACCCAAAAAAACTGCCCGTGGTGAGCGAAGTCGAACCATTGATCAATTGGGCTGGGCGATTGAAAAAATCAAGAAATATCCGCAA
Source organism: Candidatus Gottesmanbacteria bacterium (assembly GCA_023245415.1). Taxonomy (GTDB): domain Bacteria; phylum Patescibacteriota; class Microgenomatia; order UBA10105; family UBA10105; genus JAHFKJ01. The sequence goes on from JAHFKJ010000005.1 coordinate 32,132, forward strand.
AAAAAACATTACATCATTTCCGCGTGGAACGCCGGATGTATCTATGAAATGAGCGGTAGCCATGGGGCATCGATGGTGATCGCTCCGTGCCACACGATGTTTCATATTAATATTTCCGGTGATAAACTGTCCCTCCTTTTATATCAAAGAAGCGCTGACATGTTTTTGGGTGTGCCGTTTAATATCGCCAGTTACGCGCTGCTAACGCTGTTACTGGCGCAGGTGACGGGATACAAGCCTGGAGAATTTATTCACACTTTCGGAGATGCCCATATTTATGAAAATCACTTTCCACAGGTCAAAGAACAGCTTGCCCGAACCCCGCGCCCATTTCCGAAAATTAATTTAAACTCTTACGTCAAAAAAATTGACGATTTCAAATTCGCAGACTTTGAAATTGTTGACTACAATCCATACCCGCCGATCAAAGGCGAAATTACGGTAGTCGGAGGGTTTTAGAAATGAAACCAACCATTTCCATCATCGCTGCAATTTCTAAGAACCTCATCATAGGTCAAGAAAATAAACTCCTGTGGCATATACCGGAAGATCTGCGCCGGTTCAAGCAACTGACTCTCAACCACCCAGTCATCATGGGCCGCAAAACATTTGATTCAATCGGTAATCCGTTACCTAACAGAACCAATATCGTTGTTACCCACGATAAAATTTATTCAACTCGGGGTTGTATTGTAACGCATTCTTTGACGGAAGCCATCGAAATAGCCAAAAAAAAACTTGAGAAAAACATCCCGTGTCATCCTGAATTTATTTCAGGATATAAAAAGATGCTAAGTCAAGTTCAACATGACAAAATAGAGGAAATATTTATTATTGGGGGAGGACAAATATACGCCCAAGCTATACATCTTGCGGACAAATTATATTTAACTATCGTTAAAGGAGAATTTACCGGTGACACTTACTTTCCTGACTATTCGCAGTTTACCCATATAATTTCACGAGAAGATAAAGCTGATGCAAATTATCAATACGTCTTTTTGGAATTAACCCGTTAATCCCCTTACATCGGATATCCTTTTAGCCCCTGAATTCCTTTAAGAACGGAAATCTCACCCGTCATATCATGTATATGACCTATAAGCAAAATACCAATCATCCACGCCAGCGTTTTTTGTCCTATTCCGATAATTGTCATATCAATTGGCTTTTCCAAATCTTCATCAGTGAGTTCGGAAATATAATCTTCGCTTGCCCCAAATACTGCTTGAGCATATTTATGCAGTTCCTGTAAATTAATTTTCACGTCCTTCGTCCAATCGCGATAATGCACCCATTCCGGTCCCGGCATCGGCATCGGCTTATCGGCGCCAAACTTTCCTTTGAATGTCGTCGCCATCAGGGGCATTTTACCTTGAAGCGTCCCGCAAACTATGCCATCTTCTGCCAAAACTGCATGTGCGTATGTTGCACCCAATGGATTTGCCGTTCCCGGAGGCGTTACATAAAGATGCTTATCCTCAACTCCTACAATTGTGGCTTCGAACCAGCCATGGGCTTCTTTGACCTGATCACGCAATAACTTAATTGTTCTGGTCATAAATTCACTTCCTTGAGCAGGTATAATTTATTTATTTTCAGACATCGGCGACATCAACTGGAAATAATTTCCATCAGGATCAGAAAAGGTCGCGATCCACATATCGTGCGCTTCTTTGGGCTGATATGGCTTAGCGATTATCCTGGCGCCTAATTTTCTAATTTTTTCAAACTCTCCTTTTACATCAGCAGTTTCCCAGTTCATGATAATTCTCGGGGCGTCTTTATTTTTTCCTTTTACATCGGTATGTGGACCTACTGCTATAAATCCGTCACCGATTTTAAACCCAAACCAGTCGTGTTCCTGCCACTCGGGTTTGTGTCCCAATATTTTTTCATAAAAAGCTCCCAAAGTTTTGGGATTTTCCGAGCCCACCAATATGGAATTAAAATTCAACATATTTTTATAATCTCCTTCTTATAATTAATTTTATTCTAAGGCCATCAAAATGTCTATAATCAATTATTTCTCTCACACCCCTTAAAGGAATAGTTTTTAACCGGCGTTTTTTGTACAATATACGAAAAGATGAGTAATCCTTCTGATGACATGAAGCAAAAACTAACCGCAGAGCAGTACAACATCTGTTTTATGAAAGGGACCGAGCCTCCCTTTAGCGGTAAATATTACAACAATCACCAGTCAGGCATGTATGTCTGCGTTGCCTGCGGTCAAGTACTATTTCCTTCTGCTACCAAATTTGATTCGGGAACGGGTTGGCCTTCTTTCTGGGATTTAGCCGTAAAAGCAAATGTTAAAACAAAAGAAGATTTAAGCCTAGGAATGAAACGAACCGAAGTAATGTGCAGTAGATGCGGCGCCCATCTGGGTCACGTGTTTAACGACGGCCCTACTCCTACTGGACTTCGATACTGCATTAATTCATTGGCATTAGATTTTCAACCCAAAAAATAATCAACCCGATCTATATTCTTTAAGTGCCTGGTCTACCTGGTCAACTGTATTTGTCTCCATTAGTTTCGCTCGTAACTCACTTGCTCCGGAAAAACCCGAACAATAAATCTTAAAAAACTTTTTAAGTATTGCGAAATTTTTGCGATTCCCCCAGGTTTTTTCAAACAACTGCGCGTGCTTAAGCAATAAGTTTAATTTTTCGTCAGGTGAGGTTGATTTATTTGTTACCTGCAGGTTAAACAACCAGGGGTTATGGAAAATTCCCCGACCTATCATCACGCCGTCCACTCCATACTGCTTTACTTTTTCAGAAGCATCAGCTAAATCTTCGACATCGCCGTTGCCAATGATTAAAGTTTTCTGATTTAACTTATTTCTAACATACACTGCTTTCCCAATTTCTTCCCAATGAGCAGGAACATCTGACAGTTCTTGAGCAGTTCGGCCATGTATGGTTAGAGTAGCCAAATTAAACTGGAGAAGAAATGTAATCCAATCTTCAGTTACGATTTTTTTAATGCCGATACGCGTCTTGATACTTACAGGCATTTTTTGGGCTCCTTCCTGAGTTGCCAAAATAATTTCTTTGGCCAACTCCTGATTTTCTATTAATGCTGCACATGCCCCATGAGTCATAACGCTTTTTTCCGGACAACCAAAATTTAAATCAATTCCGTCAAAACCCATACCGGCAATTTCCCGAGCTATTTTATAAAAATTCTTAGGGTTAATCCCCCAGACTTGAGCCACAATCGGCCGTTCTATTTCCGTAAATTGTAAGCGGTAAATTACATTACTGCGACCAATTGAACACATGCCTTCAACGTTGACAAACTCGGTAAAAAACACGTCCGGTTTACCAATTCCTGAGATAATCTGCCGAAAAACAGTATCTGTCACATCATACATCGGTGCCAGAATAAAAATCGGTTTCGAAAGTGTTGTCCAAAAATTACTATTCTGCATACTTACACCCCGGTCGTGGACTTGACCCTACACATCAGGAGAAATAATCGTATCTGCTACTTCAAGAAGTGAATTAAAAATTTTATCAGCTTGGGAATAGTCTGCATCGTAGTAATGAATGTTGGGAACACAAATTACCTGTAAATTTGCTGCTTTAGCTGAAGTGATACCGTTTACCGAATCTTCGATCGCTACCGCTTCGTGCGCTTGTATTTTCAGCGATTCTAGAACCTTTTTGTAAATATCCAGATAAGGTTTGCCTCGCAAAACATCATCACCAGTCACAACTGTTGAAAAATAAGATGAAAGCAGAGGAAATTTATGAAAAATAAGTTGAACATACATTGAATCTCCACTGGTAGCCAAAGCAAGTTTTAAGTGCAAAGACTTAATTTTTTGCAGTAGAGCGTACGCTCCTCTCATAAGCTCCAATTTTTCCCTAGCCAGGGAAAAATATATTTCCTGGCGTTTCTTATACAACTCGTTAACAGTCCCCGGAAGATCATATATATCTTTGTAATCGGAAATAATATCGATAATGCGCATACCTTCACGCCCGGATTGAGGTTGGCTATACACTTTGGAGAATGAGGCAATAAATATCCGCATCGCCTCAATCTGCAAATCCGTTGAATCAACCAAAACCCCATCCAAATCAAAAATCACTGCTTTGAGCATAAACAAATTGTAAACTTAATGCATATTGCAGTGCAAATTTAAGTTTTGCCTAAAAATAATGAAGATACTTCTGATAACTCAAAATGAAACTCCACTGATTTCGGAGCATTTTCAAATACAGAGGTTATTATGAAGACTACATCGATTTTCCACGTTCAAGAATTTGGCGAATTTCTTCAACTATTTGACTAGGTTTATACGAACCTTTATCGATAAATTTGACAGCTCCTAACGAATTCACTTTTTCTTCATTTTCGCGACTGCTATAGTTACTCATTGCAACAACTGGAACTGACTTAATTTGATCATCTTTTTTTAGTTGACGCAGCAGAGAAAATCCTAATGTCTTGGACAGGATAATGTCAAGTAAAATAATGTCAGGATTGGTATTTTTCGCTTGCTCTATTCCTTCTAACCCATCATGAGCCAAAACTACTTCAAATCCTGCTAATTCAAACTCAGTATTGAGTAAATTTATATAATCGTCATTATCTTCAACTATCAATACTTTCATATTTTAAGGTCAATTAAAGTATAACAATTTAAATTATTCAAATCAATTCTCAATCGGCAAAGTAAAATTAAAAGTTGAGCCGGCGTTGACTTCACTCTCAACCCAAATTTTACCACCATGACTTTCAACGATCCCCCGAGCAATAACCAATCCCAATCCTGTTCCACTAGCTTCATGTGCACTTGTAGTTATTTGGCGAAACTTGCTAAAAAGCGTGGGTATATCTTTTTCAGAAATTCCCAGTCCCGTATCACGTATCGAAACCAATACGTCTTGAGTCTGATTTTTGGTTGTGATGACTATTTCGCCTTGAGTCGTATATTTAATCGCGTTGGATATTAAATTTTGCATCACCTGACTGATACGCATTTTATCTATTTCAAGTAACGGCAATTTATCATCAAAAAGTACTCGAATATGCAAATTTTTATCCTGTGCTTGATTTGTAAAAACTGAAATAACGTCTTTAATGATATCATTCAGGTTTTCCATTTTTTTGTACACCGTAAATTTACCCGACTCAAGTTTGGCTACATCTAAAAGATCATTAATAAGGGTCAGCAAGTGGTATGATGTTCGTTCCAGTAAATCCAGAGAAGCGCTGACTTTTTCGGAAGATAATTCTTGCATCCGCTTTTTGAGCAGCTCGCTGGTCCCCCTTATATTCGTAAGCGGTGTGCGCAGCTCATGCACGATCATCGAAGTAAAATCTTCGCGCATGCGTTCCAGTTCTTTTTCATGAGTAATATCATGAAAGATTACCACTCCACCCAAAATTTCTTCTTTGCCAAGTACTTTAGTTTTGACTGGAGATACGATAATTTGATAAAAATGGTCTCCGATAAATACTTCATCGGCTGTTAAAATCTTGTTAAGTTTCACGCTTTCTTCAAGTTTTCCCCGTATATCAAATCTGCCGCTTAAATTATCAATAAAGTTAAAAATTGAAACTTCACCGACTTCTAGAGCATTAATCATCCGACGTGCAGCTGAATTTACGACTACAATTCGGTAGTCATTATCAGTCATCACAACTCCTTCGGCCATACTTGAAACCATCGCATTCAATTTACGCTGTTCTGTTTTTACTACGTCACCAAGTCTGGTCACAGCCTGTGACGCCTGTCGAATAATTTTGTAAAGTATCGTCATTTCTGCTTCTTTATACAGTCCGTTTCTCGTATCGGCAACTGTCAGAACTCCTACAGCTTTTTCACCGATAACCAGTGGAATATGAAATATGGATCTGGCAGGATCTTCAAGTTCTTCAACAAGAATTGCCCCAGAAAGTGTTTCTTCCACTTGATTTTTGATCAATTTTTTATCCAAAAGCGCAGATAATGATTCCAACATCGTATCGCGAACATTATCGATAAATTTGCGGGAGACTGATTTCTCAAGATGAATTTTATAGACGACTTTTTCAGGTTCTATCAACATATAGGCGACACCGCAGTATTCGATAAATTGACTTAAAGAACCTGTAATGATATCGATAATTTTCTCTATATTTAGCGAATAACCGATACGTTCGCCCAGTTCTTTTAAAATAGCCAGCTCATACATCCGCCGGTTAAATTCCTGTTCGCGTTGTCTGACCTCTGCTGTCAATTTCTCTTCATGCAGACTGTATAAGCGATGCATACGTTCCCGCTCATAGAATGCGGCAATTACCACTAATATTAAAATTACTAGTAAAACTCCTGCGAAAATCGTCATTATATTATTTGTACCTAATAAATGTGCACAAATCAATCTCAATTTTTACTCGTACTTGACAGACGCTATGATTTATTGTCAATATAGATTTAATGAGTCAAAAACTAGCACCAGTTAAATTTAAACATATTTTCAGCTGGATATTTTTATCACTTGTTATTCTACCAAATATGTTTCCGGTATATGCTCAACAAATAACACAACAACGGTGGGTAACAGACCCGATAATAGTTGAAGAAGTCGATAAGATCGTTCTAACAGGAAGCATGATCTGTTTTCTACTTTTGGCACTAGCCTTCATCATGGGATTGTATGTGGTGAAAAGTGTGGGTAAAGGCGCAATAAATGTGACATTTATAAGTTTTACATTTGGCATATTTTTTACCGGCTTGTCGCGGTTATTTATGTATTTGACAGATATAAATATTTACAGCCTAGAAGAAGTAACTCATCATATCTGGTGGCACCTTTTATTTTATTTTTCATTATTATCATTCATCTGGGGCGGGTTACGGCTCAAAGAAATTTCTGTAAAAATGGAAGGCGTTCGTTTGAGAGACGGTCTGGTATGGGGCTCTATGGTTTTTTTGGGAGTAATTATTTTTGTAGTTGCCCAACCATTAGAAATTGTACTGGGACCGGCTTTGAAAGGTACGATTATTGAAACCTGGGGTTTGTATCATTTTGTGGCTTTTGCACTGGCTGCAGTTGCAGCGACTTATCTTTTTTACATAAAAACAAACTGGGGGAAAATATTGAATGTCAGTGTCACTCCGATACTCATATTCTTGCTGCTTATGAGTCTGCAGCATTTATGGGAACTCTTAACAGAAAGCTGGAAAATACTTTCACTGGAATCCTACATTATTGAACGGGTTGAGCTAGTAATAGTTCTTTGCGCTTTAGTCTTTCTAAATATAGCTGTTGTACGCATTATCCAATTCATCCATTTACAAGCTGCACCTGCTAAAACTGGATTACTCCAAACTTAAGAAGTTATTCCGGGTTTTTAATAGAAGGATACTTGGCGAAGACGCTACTTAAAGCGTTTTTCACAATTTGTCCTGATAAAGCCACATATTCATCAATTAACTGCTGTAAAACTTGAACGGGATCGGCCTGAATATCAGTGACTTTGCCTTCAGGGGAGATGATAAGTCCGCGAACATTTCGGGCTTTTAACAAAGCTATTTCCGGTCCTAAAATGACTGCCTGTTTAGCGATAACTTCAGTAATTAATGAAACATATTCAATTTTGTTTTCAGACATAAACTATTCCTTTCAAAATGTGTTCTATTATTTTAGAATAAACGGTTATGTATATCTTGTCAAGTAAGTTCTACATATATTTTCACTCTTAGTGACAACGCTGTCATATTCAAGCGTAGCAAAAATTCTCACTGGGCAATGCGTACTTTTTTTATAGCTTTGAAATAACATCTTATCAGTGAAGAGTTAAAACTTACACTTCTGTAAATGGAAAACTTGACTCAGATAGAAATTCCTTCACCTGGTTGTTTCGAATAATCGTAGTCTTCCCGACTCCTTTTACGGAAATAAGTTTATTAACCGGATCAAAAAGCAGGGCAGTTTGCTCATCAATACCTATGATGACTACATCATGAGGAAGTAAAGAAATAAGCTGAGCAAAACGCTCTTTACCCATCCAACATCTCGTAGTATCAAAGTCCTCGCCTTCATGATTATTCCAGTGCGGAATGATCACTAATTTAAGACCAAATTTGCTAAAAAAATCTAAACCGGGAGCCCAATACAACTTATGACCGGCTTTAAATATTTCGTAGACAGGAAGCGTGTATTTACTTATCGCAACAACTGTAGCAGAACCTAAACACAAGACACATCCTTCCTGGTGTGCTTCCAGCAGTCGCCTATATGCCAGAGAATTTTGTAAATGCTCTACAGTATACGTCGGACTGCCAGCACCCGCATACACATAATCTTGCTGCAGAATGGTATCGACAATCTTTGGATTATTCGTAGAATGCGGTCCGTTTTTTTGCCAGGCTCTGATTCGTGTGATTTGCGGTTTAAAGTTACAGAGTGATGTCTCGAAAAAATTCTGCATCTTATCCGGCCATGCATGTAGTGCATTGACTTCAAATCCGGTAGGTGTTTCCAGAATTCCGATACGAATAGGTGATGCTATACCTGCAGCTTTAATAACCTCTTCCTGTATCTTGCGGCCGGTTGGCGACAACTCACCGGAGCCAAAGAGGAGTATTTTGCCAGGTTTCTCTAATGCCTCGCGTGGAATATAATCATTGGTATGAAATTTTGAGTTATGACTGAATAAAATTAATTTTTTTTTACGGATGAAGACTCCGGTTCATCAATGACAGTATACCCTTTATTTTCAATATCTTTACGCACTCGATCGGCTTCATTAAATTTTTTTTCGGATCGAAGTTGACTTCTCAGTCGCAAAAGTTTCTCAATTTCCCCAGGAATCGGTTCAATGTAAGAACTAGCAGACGCCACTTCTAGTAAACCAAGCCCCAAAATTTCATCGCAAATCATGAGTAACTCATATTTATCAATCACTGGCACATTGCTTTTGAGAATTTGCCAGACACAGGCTAAAGTTTGCGGAGTATTTAAGTCCATGCGGATGACATCCTTAAACTCTTTGCGCAGATTATTGACCTTTACCAATTTTTCCTCAGACAAACTTTGCCGTTCACCTTTTTCCACTTGAGTTTTAATAACTGCAACCTGACTTTTTAGCTCACGATAAGCAGTCTGAGCTGCATCTAATGCTTCCCAGGTAAAATTGCTTTCCTGGCGATAGTGAGTCTGTAAAAATAAGTATCTTAATGCCACTGGCATAAAACTTCGTTTCACTATATCCTCAAGCGTATAATAATTGTCCAACGATTTGCTCATTTTTGTCCCGTTTACCAGCAAAAAATTGTGGTGAATCCAATACTTAACAAATTGTTTACCGGTGGCAGCTTCAGACTGGGCAATTTCGTTCGTGTGATGAATGGGTATATGATCAATGCCTCCGGTATGAATATCGATTGTATCACCCAAAAATTTCATTGACATCGCAGAGCATTCGATGTGCCACCCCGGGAAACCTTTGCCCCACGGACTCTCCCATTCCATATCACGTTTTATTCCGGCTGATGTCAACTTCCATAAAGCAAAATCAGTCGCATGTTTTTTGCCTGCCACCTGTTCCACCCGAGCTCCGGCGAGTTGTTTTTCCGGTATAAAGCCGGCTAATTTGCCATAATTTGCAAACTTAGTTGAATCGAAATATACGCCATCAGAAATAGTATAGGTAAACCCAAGAGCTTCTAATTTTTGAATAAGACTAATTTGTTCGGGAATATATTCCGTTGCCCGGCAAATGACGTCCGGCCGACTAACCAAAACCTGATCCATAGTTTTAAAAAAGTAATCTTCATAAAATTTGGCTACGTCCCAGGCAGTCTTACCTTCACGTCTGGCGCCTTTTTCCAGCTTATCTTCGCCTGTATCAGCATCGGATACCAGATGACCAACATCGGTAATGTTCATCACATGCGTCACGTCATAGGCTAGATAGCGTAATAATCGGACCAGAACATCATCAAACACATATTTACGTATATGTCCGATATGGGTGTAATCATAAACCGTAGGACCGCAGGCATACACTCCGACTTTCCGGTCATTGCCGGGAACGAAATCTTCAATTTCCCGGGTTAATGTATTGTAGAGCCGCAGTGTATTCTTTATTTGCATAAATTTATCCGTATAGTCAGCAGTGTACAGTTAATAATTTTACTTCATAAGTATAGACTATACGCTATAATTACTATACGCTAATTATTGTGATTTTACATTTTTTCCCTGTTCGCCGCCGAATTTCTTGGCTTTTAAACCAAATAAATTTCCGCGTTTGGCTTTCGTACTCGGCTGTTTCAATACTTTTTCGGCTTTTTTCCGTTCTTCCTGAATTTCTTTTTTCTGTTTTTCCATCTCCTCAAACTCCTGCTTCTGCGCGATTGTTCCTTCAGTTTGAGGCTTTGAAAACTCCCGGATCATTTGCCGGGTAAAGGCGAGTTCTTTTTGTTTTTTGATCTCATCCTGCTGTTTCAGAACTTCAATCAGATTGAAATCCTGCCGGTTGCTTGTCTTTTGCGTCGGTAAACTTTTCTGTTTTTGTCCCCCCTTACTACCGGAACCGCCACCTTTTTTTTCATAAGGAGCCTCAAATCCGGTTAATTTGGCTGGCAGCTGAGTCACTTCCTGAACAATTTGCTTGCCAATACCTCCCAACTGATCACCAATCCCTTTGGAAATTCCGTCTGACATAATTCAACAATTTAAGAATATTTAAAATATACTTATATCATAAACCAAATACTTTCAATCGTAAATGTCATATTTCTGATCTTAGTACTTTGAAATTAAGAATAAATATTATGCCAGGCCGAGCTGAATCTTCGCGTCTTCACTCATTCGCTCCGGGCTCCACGGCGGATCAAAAGTGAGGTTTACCTCGACATCTTTAACTCCCCGTAATTCTTTGACGTGAGAAATAATCGGCTCGGATATCAGGCTAAAAAGCGGACAGCCAATCGTAGTCAGCGTCATTTTCACTTCTACTTTCGTGCCTTCTATGACAACGCCGTAAATCAGACCCAAGTCCACGATCGATATCCCCAGTTCCGGATCCAATATCGGGCGAATCTTAGCCATAACCACTTCTTTATTGAGCATTGCTTATATTAACAAATACTGCTATACTAAGACCTATAGTAATTATTCGAATAGGTTTTATATACTATGGGCATTGAACAAAGACCTGAAACTAACGATTTTATCTATCGATTTGATGATCCACGGGAAAAGTTACAAGTTCACCGTGTACATAATGAATTAGCAAATGATCATTATTTCGCACAAGTACAACAACTAGATGATGACAGCGTAGGTCCATTTCCTGATGAGTTACATGCTGAAACATTTAGTCATTTATTAAAAAATTATGTTGCGCAGGCTCAAGCCGGTTACACACAGCCTATTATACACGATCATGCGGGAAGAGAAAAAAGATTTACACCATCTAAAATTCACAGAAGAAGAAAATAATTATATTTACCTATTTTATCAACTTAACTCCTGGTATCGCAAAAACTTTTTGCAGCGCATCTTTTCCCCCATTTCCAAAACCTATTCTTATATCTGTTGTTTCAGAACCAGGTTTAAATGTAATATAACTTACTTTACCGTCTATATTCAGTTCTAAAGCGGCTGATGAAGTTGGAGGACTGTCATCATCCAATCCTTCTATAGCTGTGCTAAAAATAGCATCCACAGGAGAGCCCATTTCATCCATTAAATTATTATGCATAGGAGGCTGATACTTACTATTAGTCAACATGTAGACTCTGATTGATGCCGGATCATCTGGATCGCCTGTTCCGACAAAAGGAATTCTTGAGACACCTTTGCGCATAAGATGCAACAATATATCTAACAATTGCTGTGGGTCTCTTGCCGGAAATCCTTCTGTCACATCCACATATGGCGCATTTAATAATTCTTGAGCAATCATTTCAGCGGTATTATTCGGATCATTAATAAATTCAGGCGTAAAAACTGTCGGAGATGGAATCGCAACTTTCATGTCCGCCATATTAGTTACTTGTGGTTTTAAATCTACTGTTTCAATTGTAGAATCTGAAATCATATGGATATTACTCGCCCTCCTAAAGCTGTATACCGATCAGGTTTTATTTTATCAGAAATTACTGAATTTTATCCAGTAATCAATAACTTATTACGCAATATCTTAATCATATATATCTAATCTATATACATAGTACCACTTTTTCGATCATTTTTTTGAATTGAGTACTTTTGCATGACTTGTTTATAGAAAATAAACCTTGCTACATAAAAAAAGATCGCTAAAATCATAATCTTAATCCTACTAATTTTATGGTTTCATCTCAATTAAAAGAAGTCGTCATCATCCACCAAGATTCTAATTTATCCTCTCAACTGCAAAATACGGCATTTTTGGGCGGCAATACAAAAGCACGCAGCTACCGCTCTTGGGTAAGTGCGTTACCCGCATTGGCTGTCAGAAAAACTATACCAGATCAAGTGATAGTTGATAATGTAAACTTTAATCCGTCACTGTTCTTCGGCTTTCCCCCAAGCACTCTTATAAGTGCATTCCCAAAAGATGCTGCGCAAGTTCTAGAACTAAAAAAAACAAAATCCGGACGATTAGTAAGTGTAATCCCGTTGACTGATAGGAGAAATGTCGTTCGTGAACTCACAGGTGATCTTGGAACAAACGGTAAAGTCGTTATTTTTGAAGAAACTGGCAAACGCGGCCAAATTATCGAAAAAGCTGTCACAACCGCAGGTTGGCCGGAAAGCAATCTCAGAGTTTTTTCCGGATCCCACAACGGGTTATCCCAGGCGTGTCTCTATACCCATCAAACACCGGTGTGTGCGGTAATTACAAGTTCACCTGTAGCCTATGATGCACTTACTCGTGATACACCCTATTATGCTACCGACTTGCAGACACGAGAATGGTCAGTACCACGATCTCAGACAACAAATGAAATTATTGTTCCGCAAGCTGTATTATTTGAATGGGGCCGGTGGACTGAACTTGAACAGGTGATGTCCTCACTCGCAGTTTCATGGTTAAATTCTGAAAAATTTCAAAAATATATAAATTGAGTATCGGTGTTATTAAAACTCTCTTCTTCCTTCTAAACTTCGGCTTAAAGTGATTGCGTCTGCATATTCGATATCTGCTCCCATCGGCAAGCCATGGGCTAAACGTGTCACTTTCATGATCAGCGCAAGATCGGTCTTAAGCTTATTTAGTTCACGCTGTATGTACATGGCTGTCGCCTCTCCTTCCATGTTGGGATTGGTCGCCAAGATTACCTCAGCGATCGGTGTACTTTGCATTTTTAACCGACTTAGCAGTTCTGCAATTCTGATTTCATCCGGTCCAATATTCAAGAGTGGATTTATCGATCCATGCAGTACATGATACACGCCATTAAATTTACCGGTTTTCTCAAATGAAATAATGTCCAGAGCCTGTTCTACGACACAAATAAGTGATTTGTCCCGTGAAGGCTGAGAGCAAATATAACAGGGATCTGATTCACCGATATTAAAACACGCGCTGCAAAATACCGTCAGTTTTTTTAAACTGGCGAGAGATTGGCCAAATTCCTCAAGCATTTCCTGAGGCACATGCAGCAGGTAAAAGGCGAGCCGCTGGGCAGTTTTGGGACCGATTCCCGGCAAACGCTCGAAACTTTCGATTAACTTGACGATTGGTTTGGGAAGAGAAAACATGAGGATAATTCTAACATATTAAAAACTATACCATTTTCTTTATCTTTTCGCTCAAAAGTGTACCCAGGCTCAGAATTGATAATTTGGGAAAGCGATACCCCTCGGGTAAATAGATCGAATCGGATACATACACGTGATCGAGCGGACTATTTTGCAATATTTCGCGGGTACCATCGACAAAGTCCGCATGAGTAACGCAAGCTATCACTTTCTTAGCTCCTTGATCTTTGAGTGCATATGTTGCTTTTACAAGTGTTGAACCAGATGTAATCACATCATCGATTAAAACGGCGGTTTTACCCTTAGCATCTCCAATCAGACGCAAACTTTCTATCGTGTGCAATTTATCTAATGAACGCTTTTTTTCAATTAGCGTTAGCGGCGCACCCAACATTTCCGCGAATTTTTGCGCCCTCTTTACGGCTCCGGCATCCGGGGCAACTACAACGATTTCCTCTTTATGAGACTTAAGTTTATCAACAAAGATACTTGCTCCATGTAAATGACTTATCGGTTTTTGGAAAAACCCACCCACTATATCACTGTGTAAATCTACTACAACAATTTTGTCAAATTCTACGGCTTCGATTAGTCGAGCCATAACTCGGGCCGATACACCCTCACCTTCACGATGGGACTTGTCTTGGCGGGCATAACCAAAGTAGGGAACCACGGCGATCATTTTACTACAGTCATTGGCTTTTAAGGCATCACCAATTAAACATAGTTCCACCAAATGAGAATCTACAGGATTGGATAATGAGGCTATGACGAGCACTGTTTTGTTAATTACCGATTCTTCGATGCGTACACGTTTTTCACTATCGGCAAATGTCACAATCTCCATTTTTCCTAAACTTTTTTTAAGAAGTTTTGCTGTCTCGATGGCTAATACGCGGTTGGCGCTACCTGAAAAAAGCAAATAATTTTTCATATAATCCCACCCCCGGGGGGTGTCAGCTTGACACCTAAGGATTCTACACTACTTGATTATTATTTTTGTAAAAAAAAGTTCGCTAGTCTATCTAAACCTTCATCAAGTATTTGATCATCAACAGCGTACGAAATCCGTATATGTCCTTCACCAGTTTTTCCAAATGCAACTCCGGGAACTACAGCGACATTTACTGTTTTTAGAATCTTTTCACTTATTTCCTCTGATGACCGGGAATTTTGAAGTTTGGGAAATATATAGTAAGCACCTTGAGGTTTTGCAAAGGTTAAAAAATTGGTTAAAGTGTCTAATTTTTTACAAATCACTTCGCGCCTTCTTTGTAAAATATGCTGGTACTTACTAACAATCTCCTGCGGACCCGAAATAGCAGCTAGAGCAGCCCGTTGAGATATTTTGGCTACACATCCGACTAAAGCGTCATGAGTCCGGGAGATGAGCTTAACTGTTTCTGGCCTGGCAACAATATATCCCACCCGCCATCCGGTCATCGCATATTCTTTCGAAAATGAACGAATTGTGATCAATCGCTGGCACTTTTCATAAAATTTCAATAAACTTGTAAATTTCATGTCATCATATGTCAAAAACGAATAGGTTTCGTCAACCAGCAGCCAAAAACCATACTGAGTGGATAGATTTACCAGTTCCCGCAACTGCTCATGTGTAAGTACCGCGCCTGTCGGATTACTGGGGTTCGTGACAATAAGAGCTTTGAGGCCGATTTTCGCTGCTGCCTGCACATTCTCCACATCCAACTGCCACACATCATTTTCTCGCATCGGGATCTCAACTACTTCGCCTTTTGTAAGGAGGGCTGCTGGAAAATGATTGCAGTAATCAGGTGTTATTATGCCGATTTTTTCTCCCGGGTTTATTAAGGATAAGATACTTGAAGCTACCGCCTCCATTGCTCCAACTGTAATCAATATCTGATTAACACTCGTAGGTTTTCCGAGTTCTTTCGTAAATTTATCTGCGATTTTCTGACGCAGATCGTTATCGCCTAAAAAATTGGGGTAAACTCCAATATCTTTTTCATCCAAAGCTTGACGGGCTGCTTCGCGAATGTGCTCGGCTGTAGGGAAGGAAGGTATTCCTTGACCAAAGTTAATACCGTCTTGTTCTTTAACTCGAATGGAGAGTTTTTTTATGATAGAGTCAGGTAAATTTTGCGCAAATATATTTGACATAAAACCAAAAAAACTTGATAGTATACGAATCAAGCGTAAGAATAACAGAAGATGTAGTTATTCTTTTTGAATCACAAATTCATCCTCAATATGCGGCTTGCCGAATTCTTTCCAGGCTGAAAGTCCACGTAAAAAGATTTCCATGAACCGATCTTCCCCGCCTGATGATCCGGGAGCAAATGCCAGTTCACCTTCACGCACATTAAATGAACCGTCAGTATAGAACGCGGTCCGTTTCATTCCGTTTAAAGTCACGAGCAAAGCCTGTCCCACTTTATAACGACACTGGGAGACACGGACTGTTGATTTCAAATTGCCATAACCATCAATCCAGGCAATTCGATGTTGGGGGGTATCAGGAATTGAATTAATATCCAATTCATCTCCTAAAAAACCGGATTTTTTCTGAGCCAAACCCACGACTGCTTCAGGATAAAAATCACGCGAGCGAAATTGTGAACCTTTATTAGCCACATTTACCACCCGAAACGATTTTGTGTATGGTTTTACGAACGAAAAACAATAACCCGCATTCACGCCAATTATTTCTATACCGTTTCCTAGCTTTGTATAAACCAAGCGTTCGCCCTCATTTTTCTGACGTATTTCTTTGTTGTCCTTTCGTGGTGCGGTATTGGTGTAAATCACCATTCCCCCAACCTCATTAACTTGAGCTAGTTGTGCGGTCCAGAAACCAGTGGCAAGTGTGGAGAATTTCGGGACACTGGTGCAAAAAACTTCGCACTCTGGATCAAGTAGTTTTAACTTCTGCACCACTTCTGCAAACGCTGGGTCACCGACACCATAATCAGCAATCAGTTGGATAAATAGTTTTTTAGACATGAAACGATTTTTTATCAAGAGAAGTCAGTAGTATTTTACGTATAATGTTCAATTAAATCAATCCGTGAAATCACGCCAAGCGGTTTATTTCTATTGTCAATAACCACTACAAAATTTTCTTTCGTCAATAATCCAGACACATGTTCCACAGATTCATCACGTAAAACTGTAGTTACGTAAGAGTCAACTAATGCTGAAATATGATTAGTTGGACCAATACTTTTATCATACAGTCCTGTTAAAAGTACTCGTTCAGTAATTTTACCTAGAAGTCTATTTTTATCAATTACTGGTAATTGGGAAATTTCATGTTTTTTCATGAGATCTATGGCGGCCTTAACTGTATCTTTCGTTGAAATATAATATAATCTCTGTGTTTTACGTTTATCCAATAAATCTCCGATTGTCATGCCTAATCCTCCCACGGGTAAAAAACCATTTTGTCTCATCCAATCATCGTTGTACATCTTGGATAAATAAGACTTGCCGCTATCAGGAAATATAACTACCACTAATCCAGATCGAAGCGTTCTTATTACTTTAAGTGCTGCCCAGAGTACCATACCGCTTGATCCTCCTGTCAATAATCCTTCTTCTCTAGCCAAACTCCGAGCGGTCAAAAAACAATCTTTATCTTCTACCTGAATCACTTCGTCAATATAGTTAAAATCAATTGTTGAAGGTATAAAATCTTCACCAACACCTTCGACTTTGTACGTTTTCATGAGCGCTGGAAATTTTCCCGATAGTTTGTATTCATAAAAAACTGAACCAACCGGATCTACTCCTATAATTTTTACTTTAGGGTTTTTCTCTTTCAAAAATTTTGCTACGCCGGTAATCGTTCCACCAGTACCCATACCAACTACCAAATGCGTAATCTTTCCCTCCGTTTGTTCCCAGATTTCCTGTCCTGTAGTTTGATAATGAATTTCGGGATTAGCCGGATTGTGATATTGGTCAGGTTTATACGCACCTTGTATTTCTTTGGCAAGTCGGTCTGATACTTTGTAGTAACTGCGCTCATCCTGAGCCATTACGGCTGTAGGTGTAATCACCACTTTTGCACCATATGCCCGCAATAAATTGCGTTTTTCGTCGCTCATTTTATCCGGCATTACAAATATGGATTTGTAACCGCGGATAGCTGCAACCATAGCCAACCCGACGCCGGTATTACCTGAAGTTGGTTCAACTATTGTTCCGCCTGTTTTTAACTTTCCTTGCTTTTCCGCTTGATCTATCATCGCCACCCCGATCCGATCTTTTACTGATCCACCAGGATTTAGATATTCCAGTTTCGCCAATAATATCACCTTCGGATTTGGGTTGAGCTTATTTATTTTAACAAGGGGTGTGTGACCCACGAGATCTAAAACAGAATTGTAGTACATAAAGAATGCCCGTGAGTATAAGTCAGATCATAATTTTTGTCAAAACTCTTAATTCCTTACAGGATTATCTTCTTCAAGCGGCTATTGGGAAAAACTGAAATCACTCTGTTTTCAGTATTGACTACCGGTATATTTGTATTAGAATTTGTTTTTCAGGAAAACTATTGTACAACAGGTTTAAAATAAAAATAAACAATGGCAAATATCAGAGAACTATTAAAACGTCCTGGACCAGTAATCTTTGATGGTGCAACCGGCACAGCTCTCGCCCCTTTTATTAAGGAGGCGGGATCTCCATCTTGTTTATTAAATTTAACCGATGATGGAAGAGAAAAAGTCATGGCTCATTACGAAAATTGGGTTGAATCAGGTTCCAAAGCATTTCTCACCAATACTTTTAATGCAAATAGTTGGCGCTTGAAATTAGCAAATATGAACGACCCAAATACATTATGGGAAGCGAATTATAATGCTGCCAAAGATGCCGTTACCGTTGCCGGAATAGAACATTGTGCCGTAGGTGATATCGGCCCATCCGGTTTACAAGTAAGAGAAGACATGGAGGAAAAACTTCTTGTAGCTTCTGCAAGACGACAAAACATACATACAGATAAAATTTCTAACCTTAATGAATATCCAACAGCTGAAAGTTTAATACCAGGCTTTAAACTTCAAGCTTCAGCGCTTATTGAAGGTGGAGTTCGAGATATTCTTATTGAAACTATGTCTTCTATTCATGAACTCGGAGCCGCAAATAGAGCAGTACACCTTGCTATTAATGATCTAAAACTAAATAATAAACTGAGTCCTGACGAACAAGTCTCAATTATGGCTACAATGTCATTTGACGCCGGAAATGCTTTACGTCCATCGACTTTTAATGGTAATACTCCGATTGATTTTATAGATGCAACTTATAGCTTAGGTTTTGTCGCTCGAGGAGCTAACTGTGGTAATAATGCCTATGGTCTACATCAAATACTATTAATACTTAGAGACCTCCAAAAAATAAATCCAACAGATAAGCCTAAACGGATAATGCCAGATCTAGGTCCAGAATTCTTTATTATAAAGCCGAATGCCGGAAAACCGGAAATGACAGCATCTGGTCCGACTTATACAATTAGTCCAAAAGAAATGGCTACTATCGCTGTTATGACATGGGAAGCTGGTGCAAAAATTATTGGCGGTTGCTGCGGAACAACTTACGCTGATATTGCAGCAATGGCAAATGCCTTAGCAAAAAGATAAAGATAAATCATTTTTCTTTACACCTATTCTTTCATTTAAGCTAAAGCTCCCACCGGAGATGCTTGTCCGCCTTTGGCGGAGATTAGTTTGACACCTAGTGTTTTGATTACGTCCCTTCCTGCCAGCTGTGGAGGTATTTGCGTTGTACGGGAGTCAATCGATCGAAACGCATCCCCATTGCCCGCAGTTTTAGTCGCGCGACCCGCTGATCAATATCTTTGGGCAAAACGTAAACTTTGGATTTTAATGTACCTTTGCGCTTGACAAACCAGGCTGCCGCCAATGCCTGATTGGCGAAACTCATGTCCATGACTTCTGCCGGATGACCTTCAGCGCCGACTAAATTTATGAGTCTTCCCTCACCCAAAGCATAAAGTCTGCGTCCGCTTGCTAAAGTAAATTCTTCAAGATTATTGCGTAGCACGCGCCGCTTTTTCGCACACTTTACTAAACCCTCATAATCAAATTCAACATTAAAGTGTCCGGAATTAGCCAAAATCGCGCCATCCTTCATCCGCTTCATATGGGTTGTAGATATAATTTCTTTATCTCCGGTTGCACTCACAAACACATCACCATATCTGGAGGCCCGGCTAATCTGGTCGACATTAAATCCATCCATCGCTGCCTCTAAAGCTTTCACCGGATCTACCTCGATAACTGTCACAATTGCCCCCATTCCCCGCATTCGAGAAGCAATACCTCTGGCACACCACCCATATCCGCAGACAATAACACGTTTTCCAGCAAGTAAAATATTAGTTGAACGCAAAATACCATCTACGGTGGACTGGCCCGTACCATAACGGTTATCAAACATATGCTTGGTATCGCTATCATTTACGGCCAATACCGGTAATTTCAACGCCCCATCTTTGGCCATGGCTTTGAGCCGGATGACGCCTGTCGTTGTTTCTTCAGCACTTCCCAAAATTTCCGGAATCTGACTACTTCTTTCCCTATGCAAAAGTGTCACCAGATCGGCCCCATCATCAGTGGTTAACTGCGGATGAAAATCCAACACTTTATTTAAATGCTGGTAATAAGTTTTTTTATCCTCGCCGTGAATGGCAAAAACCGGCACGTGATAATCTTCCACCAAAGATGCAGAGACACTATCCTGAGTTGACAAAGGATTACTCGCACATAACACCACTTTTGCTCCACCGGCAATATAGGCCAAAACCAGATTTGCCGTTTCACTGGTGACATGGAGACATGCGCCAATTGTTAACCCATTGAGAGGCTTCGTTTGGGCAAACTCCTGTGTGATCAACTTCATCACCGACATATTTTGTCCGGCCCATTCGATTTTTAATTTACCTGCTTCAGCAAGACTCAAATCTTTGACATCGTGAGATATTTTATTCATACCTATACTCCTATTTAGCAGAAATTTTTTAAATTATACAATTTCCAAGATTTTGTCCAAAGCATTAATAGATAAATTCATGGAAAAAAAACACTCAGGACAAATATATTTATTTTATTGATATAATCGAAAAATACTGACCTGTCAAATCAATCTGTAAAAGTTTTCTCAAGGAAGGCAATTTGAAAAGAAGTAAAAATTGAATTCTTTCGCCTTGGAAAAACGTTTTAAACGAGTGATAGGTGCATTAAGACCTGTCCAATATATTTTCCTTTGTATAAAATCCCTCCGGGACGTTCGCCTGTCAATTGAAACCCAACAGATTGGTACAATGCAATTGCCCGTTCATTTTCGGCAAAGACATCTAAAATCAGCAGCCGGTAACCCATCTTTTTTGCTTCATTTATTAAAAAATCGATTAATTGTCTGCCAATTCCCAAATTCCGATAGTCTTTGGCGACACTTATAGCCAATTCACCTACATGTAAAGCGCGGGTGCGAAATCGGGTAATTCGATGTACATCAGCGTTTGCAACAAGCTTTTGGTTTACAAAAACAAAGACGTGAATTCGATTACCGTTTTCAATTTCTAAGAGGACTTGTTCTAAATATCTTTTTTCCTCATCCCGCGTCACTTTTTCGCCTGCCATGACTACATAGGTATCCTCTTGTGACAACTGGTTGGCATACCGTTCTATCTCCTCTATATGCTCTCCTTGCGGACTGCGAAAAATGGCGGTTTCACCATTTCTTAAAACTATGGTTTTAT
Source organism: Candidatus Gottesmanbacteria bacterium (assembly GCA_023245415.1). Taxonomy (GTDB): domain Bacteria; phylum Patescibacteriota; class Microgenomatia; order UBA10105; family UBA10105; genus JAHFKJ01. The sequence continues at coordinate 53,618 of JAHFKJ010000005.1, forward strand.
ATACTGATTCCACATTATGATTTTAATATAAAAGGCAATACCCGTGCATCTGCAAGATTTTGCACTACTAAGTCTGCTTTTGTTGCCATTAACTGTGCATGCGAATGACGTCCGGTAGCTACAGCGATGGTGTTTGCCTGAATATTTAATCCGCATGACACATCCTGAGGTGTGTCGCCAATTACGACTATTTGTTCAGGAGTAAAATCTATCCCAAAAAAATCTCTGGCACGAGAAAATGTCTGTTTTGCTAGTTCAATTCTATTTTCCGCCTCATTCCCGTATAAGCCAAATTCAAAGTGCTGATTTAATTTAATAAGAGACATCTTATACTTGGCTATGGGACGAAAGTTTCCCGTTAATAATCCAAGATGGACTTGATTTGAAAGATGTGTAACTAAGTGAATTGCTTCGTTTAACAGCTCATAATAGTCATCTACATTCGAGATTGTGACTTTTTTAATATAATAATCACACATCACGTTATATATTTGATCAAATCTGGATCTGATAAATAATTCATCCAAACCAATTTTTTTCCCGAGCTCTAAAATTATTTTACGATCAATATTGCCGGGAACAATACTCCAGTCAATAATTATTTCTTTGCCTAATACTTTTTTAAAAGCGTGATCAAAATGTCCCACAGGTTTTTTGGATCGGATAAGCGTACCATCTATATCAAATAAAACTAGTTTTCTCTCTTTAGCTGATTTTAATTTTTTGGTGGTAATTTTCTTCATAGCGGTTTTGAAAATCCTCTTTGGAAAATTTGTGGGTTTGCGTTCCGTATTTTTCGACGGTGTAAGCAGCTGCAACCGATCCCATTTGACCGCATGTCACAAGATCAAGACCGCGGAGAAATCCTGCTAAAAATCCGGCGCGATAGGCATCTCCCGCACCGGTCGGATCTTGAGTGTTTGCTACTTTTGCTGGCTTAATTTTTAAAAACCCCGCCTTTCCTTTTCTTAATTTATGGGGAGGCGAGGACGGATTAAATTCAATTATCGATCCTTTATTTCCTAAAGTAGTAACTACAATCGAAGTCAAATATACGAGTTTCTCGTGATTAATCTTAAGTTTTTTCTCGATCAAAGCAATTTCGTAATCATTACCGATTAAAATCGCACAGTTTTTGATAGCTTCTAATAATTCATGGGGTGAAAAATGGTCGATTTGAAAAGCCGGATCATACATATATGGAGTATTCAATTTATTACATTCATCGATTTGTTTAATCATCGCACTCGGATCATTGGGAGCAATCACTACAAAATCTATTTTTTCATCTATTGATTGAAGTTTAAGAACGGAATTTTGTTTCATTGCTCCTTCATAAAACGCTCCAATTTGGTTATCTTCTGTATCAGTGACCACAAAATAAGATCCAGTTACTTCACTTGCAATAACTTTTATATAATTCGTGGATATCTTATTGCTCGAAAGGAACTTGAGGTACGGCGAAAAATCATTTCCGGCCGCAGAAAGAATCAGAGGATTCATGCCTAATAATTTTAATGAGTAGGCAATATTTCCGGCAGTACCGCCAAACTGTTTCTTTAAACGGTTTACCAGAAAACTTAAGGATATTTTATGGATTTTGTGGGGCATGATCCGGTCTGCAATTTTACCTGGAAAATCCATAATATAGTCATAACCCAAAGAACCGGTAATGATAATATTCATAAAAAATCAACTAATCATCTAATACTTCAAAAAATGAAAACTATTAGTTGATTGTCACTGTCCTATTCCCAGGCTCTGCGACATGGATGCGAGCTTATTGGCTGCTGCCTGTTGAGACTGGCGAATAGCATCGTTTAAGGTTTCTACCAGTTCCGGAATATTTTGACCATCTATCATGACACTTTCTACCACCTGATTTCCGGTGATAACCACCGAAATTCTTCCTTGGGTTGAGGTGAATTTGAGTTGTCCCAATTCCTCTTGAATTTTTGCCGCTTGCTCCTGCATTTTCGCCGGATTCAAATTGGCCAAAGCTTTGAGTGGATTAAACATATTTATTCCTTTCTTTTGAAAGATATTTTGATATTAAGATATTGAGATATTAAGAGTCATGTATCGAAATTATTTACTTGCTTAGTATCACAATATCTGAGTATCTTCGTATCGTTTTTCAACTTCTCTTCTTAAGTATTGTTTTTATCTTTATATCTGACCCTATCACATCCTGAATTGTTTTTGCAAGTATATTTTGCATCACTGCCTCATTTAACCGTTCAGCATGAAACTTATACGCAGCTTCAATAAACAATACTCCATTATCAACGTAAAGCGGTTTACATGATCTGAGGACGCCTGAGAGTGAATTGTTCTGAGGTTTTATTTTTTCAATAATTTCCTGCCACTTATCCTGGTAGGTTCTGGCAGTTGATTCGTCAACAACTATATCATTACTAGCTTGTTGATGATCTTCTTGATTAATTTTAGATTTAGATTTTCTGGCTAAAGTAATTTTATCTTCTGCATATTCTATAATCGCCAACTCAAACGGTAAAGTTGAAATGACGGCGGTTTTCAGTTGGGAAAATGCTTGAGACAGAAGATTTATAATCTGGCGCAAATCTGCTTTTTCCCAGGTTGTTATATATCCCGAGTAGGCTCGGACTAATTCTTTTTCAAGACTTTGCAGTACAACCCAAAAAAACCGGTGGATATTTTTACCTTCTGCAACTAGCTGCAGAATAGTTTCTATAAGTTCTTTAGTTTTTTTGAGTCGGAGCGACTCTAGAAAAATATTTAAAGTGCCACTGTCGATACTACCGATTTTTTTTCTTACTTCACTTATTCCGATATGGCTTACTTCTAAAGTCAGTTCCTGAAGTAATTTCGCACCGTCCCGAAACGACCCGTCTGAGGCTGCTGCGATTTCGATGAGGGCATTATCTTCGATATCTAATTTCTCTCCCAAAACGATGCGTTTCAGAGACTTAACTAAGTCATCTTCGGCAGCTCTATTAAAGGCCACTTGAATGCATCGCGACGCGACAGTTTCCGGTACTTTGTGAGATTCGGTGGTGGCTAAAATAAATATCGCATGTACGGGAGGTTCTTCAAGGGTTTTAAGTAGTGCATTAAATGCTTCAGTTGTAAGCATATGCACTTCATCAATTATGTAGACTTTATATTTTAATTCTAGCGGAAATAATTTAATTTTCTCACGTAAGTCGCGGATCTCGTCAATCCCCCGATTGGATGCTGCATCTATCTCTAACACATCAAGCTGTGTACCTTTACTGATACTTAAGCAAATCGGACAGATTCCGCAGGCTTCACCATTTTTTTTATTTTTACAATTTACGATTTTAGCTACTATTCTCGCAGTCGACGTCTTGCCGGTACCTTTTGGACCAACAAATAAAAATGCGTGCGGAAACGGTTCTTTGGCTAAATACTTGGAGATCAGCCCCGCCACGTATGAATTATCCAGTTCAGATAGTGTTTTGGGGCGATATTTAAGATAAAATACCATATGCGAAGATGAATACCAAAAGGTACAATTGTCTCCTCCAAAGGCGGATCAACAATTAGTTAAAAATGCGACAATTAAATTGGAATTTATTTTATTTATATTAATCATGATGCTTACCCATAAGATGATCAAGTCCGTGTGTAATCAATTCTTCTATCCTTTGATCTACCAGCTGATTGTCATATGCTGCTTCCAAAATTGTCTGGGGAAAAGATATGACCACATCTCCTAAACGCAAAATCTGGTCTGGAGAAGATTTCTCCGGAGAAAAACCCACCATGATATCTTTGCGGGTTGAGGCGCTCGCATCGTCTATCGGGAAAGATAAAACGTCAGTTGTTTCGTTCAAATTCCTAAACTTAAGATTAAGCATTTTCATTTTTCGATCCCCGATAATATTAATTCCTACTTCGACGTCGTTTTTGATTTTATCTGCAAGGTAAGTTTCCACGAAACTCCGTATCTTTACCCGATCAGCAGGAAACCTTGACTCAATATAAATTAATACAGAAATCATAAATAATACAGGACTTACGCAATTAATTTAAGTCTAGGCTGTCATTGCGAGCGAAGCGAAGCAATCCAGTTACATATAAGATTGCCACGTCGCTACGCTCCTCGCAATGACAAAGTGCGTAACTCATGAAAATAATAAAAGCGTATAGGTGTTAGCGTATAGCGTTTAGCAGTATACTTTCTTGTACTAAGCTCTAATTCCTAAACGCTCGTTACTGATAATTATTTAAGTTCTTCTTGCACAATTTGTTTGACCTGTGCGCCATCAGCTTTTCCCTTAAGCTCTTTCATCACGACCCCCATCACTTGTCCAAAAGTAGTCATTCCTGAAGCGGTTACGTTATGAACGATTTCACGAATTTGAGCAGCTGTTAACTGCGGGGGCAAATAAGTAGAAAGAATAGCTAGTTCTGCTTCTTCCTTCAATTTCAAATCAGCTCTATTTCCTTTCGCATATGCGGCTATCGATTCTTTATGCGTTTTAACCTGCTTTTGGATTACTTTGATAACTTCTTCATCGGTAAGTGAAGTTGTTGACCCAGGCGGATATGCATCAATTTCATAACTCTTTATTGCAGCCAGTAGAAAACGCAGCGTTCCAGTCTTAATTTTATCTCCTGCTTTTAACGCTGTAATTACTTCTTTGCTGATATCCTTAAATAATTTGCTCACTGGTAAGTTCAAAGCGCACAGTCAAAAATAATCTAATTAAATATTCGATGTCGCATTGCTTATAGTTATCCTTAGTCTTTTGTTGTCAATGATAAAAAAGTTGAAACAAAATTATGGATCAATAAGATCTGCGCGTTATTTTGCGCCGTTTTAATAATTTGGCTTTTTCTTTACGGACTTCGGCTGGTTTTTGATAAAATTCGCGTTTTCTTAAATCCTGTAAAATACCTTCAGCCAAAACTTTTTTTGAGAACTTACGAATAAGGCTATCTGATGTGTCCCCTGGTTGAGCCTTAACTATTACCATTTGTTTCAAGCACCTCCTTTAAAAGAGCTTGTTGTAGCATTTCAGCTAGTTCTTTATTTTGATTGATTTCGCTTGGGCGCATAAATTCCTGAATTCGCACTTTACTCAAATAGTGTGGAACAATCCATACATGTGCATGTTCTATTTCATGTCCGAATGTCGCTATAGTCACATGATCAGCTCCCAATATTGGTATTATACCACGAATTAGACGTCCCGCAGCAGTAAAAAATTCCCCCATATTTGGCATCTCATAAATCCATCTATAGTGTATCTTGGGAATTAACTGTAGATGTCCACGACTTTTGGGATATTTATCTAAAAAAGCCAAACACAGCTTATCTTCAAAAACAACCCTCGCAGGCTCTTTTTTGGCAACGATCTGGCAGAAAACACATGTAATCATGAATCAACTAATCATCTAATACTCAAATCAACCAATGTGCTTGTGGTCATTCTAAATTAGATGATTAGATAATTGAGGTATTAGATGATTTTATAGTTTGTAACCCAATTTTCTCAACAACTCTTTTCGGCGCATAATATCTGAAGGAGTTTCAACGTGGGTGGGTGAACCACCATCAACCACACCCATTACCCCTGCACCTTGATCGGTACGAGCCACAATAACTTCGACTTCATTGGCAGTCGCACAGAAAATCCGCACAACTTCGGGAACCATCTTAATCGCGTTTAAAATGTTAATGGGGAAAACATTCTCCAGAAAAATATAAAAAGTGTGTCCGCAGGCGACTTTCTGAGCGTTTTGAATCGCTAAACTAACCATTTCATCACTCGTTCCCGAGGTTCTGATAAGCCGTGGCCCTGATGCCTCACAAAAAGCTATACCGAATTTGATTCCCGGCACACCGCTAATTAATACTTCGTGTAAATCTTCGATAGTTTTTATAAAATGCGCTTGTCCGAATATAAAGTTAACTGAATTTGGATTTTCTATTTTAAACACTTCTGTTTTTAGCATAAACCTCCGTTTGATTAAAAATTGTATGAATAATATTTATTATAACTTAATTCTTGATTATAAAATTTTAACTCTTGAGTACGTCAATAATATTTTGTAACGTTAGAATCGTCGGTTTCATGTCGGGATTTTTAGTGGTACCGTTTAGTAAAATTTTTTTGCTCGAATGTAAGTACCAGGTTGCCTGGGCATCTTTAAGTTTAAGGATTTCATAAGCTTTTGTAAAATCGACCCGAGTACCGGGCAAACCTTTGATGCGGACGTAACCTTTTTTGGGATCTTTACGCAAAACGACTACGAAACCGCTCTTTTGCGCATACTTTAATACGCCGTCATTTACCGTTTCAAATCCCAATCCTTTTCCCCATTGTGTCTCAAACTTAATCCCTTCATCCATTATTTCTTCTGCCCAAATTTTTTCCTGCATCGATTTATAAATAGCATCAAGCATCATAAATCCAAAATCCATAACTTGGCTATCATCATCAGGATATACAGTTTTTATACCATCTAATATACTTATAGCCTCAAACACATGGTAATCAGCTATGGCGTCAGTTTGCCCCGCTTCCCCAAAATGATCATAAAAATTGACTACCTCGCACATCCGATCCAACGCTTCATCATTCCAATTTTCACTATTCTTATTACCCTTGCCACCATTTCCGACTTCTTGTGTAAGATACGCATACGTTTTGGTGGCAGCGCAAATATGCTCACTGGTCTGATGATGATCCAACAATCCAAATCCCGTATCCACATGCATCACTTGCGGGTCACTATCTACGATCTCGTTTTTAAGAGTTTTGCCAGCAGGAACAAACGCGATCTTTGCGTTTTTCCAGTTCGGTAGAAAGCGCCTTATGAGCCACGTAGCTGTGATCGCATCAAGATCAGGTGCGTGGTGTGTGACGATATACATGTGAAGAAGTATATCTAGTGATAGCTTATTTCGCAACGTCATCGAAAAGGGTTCAACCCTTAAATCCAAAAAGTTGAACCCTGATGATTAGAATAAATGTTTATCCGTTAATCTAGCTCCAACCGCAGGCTGATTAACAATAATCTGCTTCACGAAATCCAGTTTTTGTAATTTTAGTTTCAAAATTGCAGCATTTTTTCCTTCGCAAAGCAGGTGAATATTTTGACCGGTGTTAATCGTAAAATAAACAGGCAGTCCTTCACTTCGCCAAATCTTAGTCAGTTTCATGAGTGCTAATGTACCCGATGTCCAGTAAATTAATGAAGGTTGTGAAGTCAACATAATTGCATGTAACTCCAAAGCTTCGGATTCAACAAGTTCTCCAAATTGGAGAAAATTACGATTTTTTATCAGCTGCTTCATTTGTGCAATTTTTTCATCTATATACCGTAGACGGGTGGCAAAAAACGGGCTAGTAGCATGAAGTTTTTGACCTTGTGAAGAAGGTACCTCTTTAACATCCTCGCTCACTACAACTGCCAGATCCACAATGTCCCAATAACCAGGCGGAAAAATTGAAATTGCATAGGAAGTTTCGTTCGTGTCCCCATCTAACCATTCCACAAAGCCGCTGGGAATTGACCGACATGCAGATCCTGATCCTATCCGGGCAAGGATTGATAATTCTTTTTCTGAAAAGTGAAGTCCAGCTGCTTTTACACCGGCTACAGTAAGAGCAGCGAACCCTGATGCTGATGAAGAAAGTCCCGTCGCCATGGGGAAATTAAAAGTTGATACAACCCGAGCTTTTTGATTCGATCCGGCTAGTTTGCGAATTCGATCTATATGTTTAATAACTCTACTTAATTGCTGGCTAGATAGTAATTTTTCATTAACGATCACTCGGTCACTTGAAAATGTATCTGCAAATTCAACGGTAGTGGTAGTTGTGAGATTTGATAAATTTATTGAAATGCTGCCATTTTCAGGGATACGCCAAATCTCATCTTTCTTACCCCAGTACTTAATTAGGGCAATATTTGCTGGACCAACTGCTGTAGCTTTCATAAGAAAAAATAAATTTGTAATTTTAAGTTAGTAGTTAGTATTTTATTTAATTCTCTAATCTTACACCGATTACATTCGTCTCTACCTCAATCACCTGTCCACCCGCCTGAGTTATTGCAAGCTTAACTGATTCTTTATTGTCGTCGGCAGCTACAGCGATCATGCAGTCACCGCCTCCGGCTCCGGATAATTTGGCTCCCCAGGCACCTGCTTTTAGTGCAGTTGAAATAAGCAGTTCCAATTTATCTGTGCTAACTTGTAACTGTCTAAGGAATAATTGATTAGAATTCATAAGTATTCCAAATTGTTTCCAATTTTTTTGTATAATAGCGATTTTTGCTTTTTCGACCAATTTATTGATTTCGGAAAATATACGGTTTGTTTTTTGTGGATTTCGTCGTTTTAGATTAGCAACTTGAGCGACTTGTGTTGGTGTGTCCGCTTTAATACCCGAATAGCCTACGATTAATGGAATATCGTTAACTTGGATTGGTTCGATCACTTTTCCGTTACCAATAAAATATAAACAACCTCCCCAAATTGCGGCGGCGATATCAAAACCTGAGCGCAATCCTTCAATTTCTTGCACAACCTGATAAGACATGTCAAATAATTGTCTCAGAGTAAGAGGCTGATTAAATAATATTGAAAGACCGTAAAGCGTGCAGACTATCACGGCCGATGATGAACCAAAACCATACAGAGGTGAGAAATCTGATTTAATATTGATTTGTAAACCGCTTTTGAATTTATATATTTCGAAATAATGTTTTACTGTGCCTTCGACAAAACGGGCACCCCTGGGAATATCTCCTTGACCTACATTTTTCAAATCTTTCTGATAATTGACTAACCCAACCGCTTTGCTGACAATTCGCAATATTGACTCATCAATTTTTGAAACAGTCATGAATAATCGTTGTCCTACTGTAGCAACTAAACATGGATTTCCGTACACCACCGCATGCTCACCTAGTAACATAAGTTTTCCCGGTGCTGATACAGTGATTGGCATATATTTTAGTGTTATCCCATTTGGGTGATGGTCCAATTTGGACACCTGGAGAATAACTTTAATAACTATATTACGTCTTCGTTTTCGAAAGTGCAGTTATTAAATCCTTAACACGTTTTTTAATCCATGGATCTGCTGGTTTAAAATTAAGTATTATTAGTTTTAAATCAGCATTAATTATTCTGGGTAAAACTTTTGCAAGTTCTGTAAATTCACGACCCGCAGTTTTTATTTGTTAAATTAAAATTGACCGCAAAAATTCCTTATATTCATCATCTAACGATATTCTTTTGAGTATTCGATATATCTTTTCTTTCATATACCCACTACGGAAATATTGTATCGGAATACTAACATATGCCAATGCTGTTTCAATTCGATTAGTATTCCCTTGTTTTAATTCCTCATAAATAGGGATAATCCTGTTATGAACATCAATATGGGCCTTCTGCCAAATCTTTAAAGCGGTTAAATAGACATCCTGTTTATAAATTCCTGTTCCAAACTTTGGATGATTTTCTGACCAAACCTGATGAAATAAATCATGCGTCTCCTTCGCTTTCCTAAATAACGGTGTAAATAACTCAACCTGTTCGATTATTTTCTTAATTCGACTCATATTTTGATGAAGTTATTTTTGAACGGCAATCGCGTCTTCTACTTCAGTTTTGGGTAAACTTTTCTACCTGCAGTTTGGACAACATGTCTTTAATCGCCAGGTTTTGAGCTTTGGTTGGCACTTTGTGATCTGCGATTGCCCAAGTGCGGTCAGTACGAAAAACAGGAATACCGCGATTTCTAAATCTTGTAAATGCCTGCGGACTGGTCACTTCATGAATTAAATGCGCATCAATACAATAGACAGCGGGAAACTGAGGTTCTTGTGTAACAACGTGCGCATCCCATATTTTGTCAAACAATGTTTTTGGCATATAATTATGTCGTTAAATCTTTAGGTGTATACCCCCCTTGAAATTAGTTCTTGATAAACTGGCATAGCTATAGCACCTCGCATCATTATGAGTGTGTACTGTTGGTTATTATCTTCCACCAACGGAAGCTTCTTTTGCAGAATCAATACCGCGTCAGGGCTTACACCTTGATCCAGCAATATTTCATCAATCAATTCAAACAATTCTTCGGGTGTCTGATTCAGATAGTCTTGACTATATTCCCTTTTATTGAGACGATTCACATCTACTATATCTCTAAACGGCGTATCTAATCTACCTGTCTGAAAATACAAAAAACGGTAAAATCCTCCCGGTAGATACCCGGGAAAATTGTTTATTGCTTTTAATGCTTTAAATTCATTAGATGCATATCTATCATGGTATCTTGCTTCCATGAATTTACAAAAAAATTACCATACTTTTTCATCTTTATTGATAGTAAATTTTATCAACTGATGAGATTCCATAATTACTTAGTTTCTAGGCCAACTACAATCTACAATTCTACTTGCTAACAGCAATCGCTTCTATTTCTATCAATGCCCCTTTTGGTAAATTGCTTACTTCGACTGTTGCCCGGGCTGGCTTATGGGGCGCAAATGCTTTTTCATAAATCGCATTCATGATCGGAAATTCGGCGACATTAGTCAGATAAACTGTAGTTTTAATCACATGTTGCATATCAGACCCGGCTGCTTTAACTACTGATTTAATATTAGCAAGCGTTTGCTGAACCTGGTTTTCTAGACCTTCAACCAGTGTACCAGTTTTAGGATCAATCCCAGTTTGGCCGGAACAGAATATTAATTTCCCCGCCCTGACAGCATGTGAATACGGTCCAAGCGCAAGCGGTGCATTAGGTGTAGAAACGAGTTTGAACATTCATACAGGTTGTAGCTAATAGCCTGTAGCTTGTAGCAAACCGGCTAATCACTAAATTATACTTGATATTAATCCATTTAACATTTTCATTGTTTCCAACAAAAGCAAATCTGATTTAAAATAGTTCAAGTCTTTTCCAAAGGGTAATCTCTTTATAATCTCAATTTGAGTTTCAAGTTCTGCACCTGAACCATATGCTATTGTTAAAAAATGACAATAATCTGCATCAGTCCTCCGTCTTCTCCCCTCTGCAATATTAGAAGGTATTGAGACAACCGCTCTTCTCATTTGTACAACTAAACCAAACATTTCAGATTTAGGTAAGTATTCTGTTAAAGAATATATTTCTACCGTTAATTCTATAGCTTTTTGCCAAACTTTTAATTCTTTATATGATTGTATATTTTATAACCTGCCGGCTACAAGCTACCAGCTACGGGCTAATCTCTAGCTGGTTACCGCACCTAAAGATGCACTCGATACTAGCTTAGCATATTTGGCCAAAACACCTCTCGTGTACTTTGATTTTGGTGCCACCCAGGTTTTTTTACGTGCTTCGATTTCAACCCGCGAAAGTGCGACATTGATTTCTCGTTTTTTAAGGTTAATACTAATTGTGTCTCTTTCCCTTAAGAGTCCAATCATTCCTCCCACTTGGGCTTCAGGAGAAATATGTCCCACCATAATCCCGTGTGTGCCGCCGGAAAATCGGCCATCGGTAATCAAAGCCACATCTTTGCCTAAGCCCACACCCATCAGTGCAGATGAAGGAGAAAGCATTTCCCGCATGCCTGGACCGCCATTTGGCCCTTCGTTGCGGATTACTATCACATCCCCCTTTTTAATTTTTCTCAGCAATATGGCATCAAGTGCATCTTCCTCACATTCAAACACCCGAGCTGGACCTTTGTGTTCATCGAGTTCTTTTCCGCTAAGTTTCAACACTGCGCCTTCTTCAGCCAAATTTCCCTTAATGATAATAATGTGATGTCCAGATGACGCCAGCGGCTTTTCTAAACTGTAAATGACATCCTGATTATTTGGCCTATCAGGTGCTGACCCAATGTTCTCCGTAACAGTTTTCCCGGTGACGGTTAAACACTGCCCATGAATTAAACCAGCATTAAGTAGCATCTTCATAACCATCGGCACCCCGCCAATTTTATCCAAATGTTCCATCATATACTTTCCAAACGGACTAAAGTTGCCAATTAATGGCACATTATCACCAATCTTATTAAAATCATCAAGCGAAAACTTCACTTGGGCTTCATGTGCCAGTGATAATAAATGTAGAACTGCATTAGTCGATCCGCCTAAAGCAAACACAACCGTAATTGCATTTTCAAATGCTTCGCGAGTCATAATATCGCGGGCATGAATTCCGCTTTTCATTAAATTAAACAATGCTTCTACCGATCCTGTAATATCCGCTTGTTTTTGGGCCGAAATTTTATTATCGCGGTCAACTGCCGGATGAGACGCGCTACCTGGCAAACTCATGCCCATCGCTTCAATTGCAGAGGCCATGGTGTTTGCCGTATACATGCCTCCGCAGGCACCATTCCCGGGACAGGCCTGGTTTTCAATTTCATTGAATTCTTGATTGTCCATTTTGCCGGCAGTAAATTTACCCACGGCTTCAAATACGCTGACAATATTTAAATCTCTATTTTCAAATCTACCGGGAAGAATCGTCCCGCCATAAAGCGTCAGACCAATACTGTTGTTGCGAGCTAATGGAATCAGCGCTGCCGGAATGCTTTTGTCGCAACCCGATAGCGTAAGTGTTCCATCTGCACTGTAAGCTTCATGCATGGTTTCGATACAATCAGCGATCAGCTCGCGTGAAACGAGTGAATATCTCATGCCTTCCATACCCATCGTCTCCCCGTCAGTAACAATTGGTGTGCCATAAATAATGCCTTTACCCCCCGCAGTTTCAACTTCTTCAAGGACCATGTTTCCAAGTTCCTGAATATGTGCGTTACATGGAGTGACATTGGTATATGGACAGGCAATTGTTACGAGCGGCTTCTCAAAATCGGCATCAGTATAACCTACTGCCCGCATCATCGCTCGGGCTGGAGCGCGTTTGACCCAATCGCTATCTCCCGACTTACTCGTTAATTTCCCGCTGCGCCATTTTAATCCTCCATTTCCACAACCGCAATTTTCACACTCACACGCTTGATTTTTCATATACTCGTACACACCCCCGGGGTGTAGTAGCTTCACACCTCAGGACAATATTTAGATAATGTAATGATACAGTAGATCATCACTTGTGATGATACGAAAATTTAATTTTATTTCTTTCATTCGTTTGAGGAGAGGTTCTAAATCTTGTTTATCTTTAAGTTCTAGACTTACGAGTGCCGGGCCTTTTTCCTTGTTTGATTTCTTTATATATTCAAATCTGACGATATCATCCGTCGGACCTAAACAATAGTCTAAAAATCGGCGCAGTTGTCCCGGCTTTTGCGCAAATTCAATAATAAAATAATGTCTAAGCCCCTGATAGACCAGACTTCGTTCTAATATTTCGCCATAGCGGAGGATGTCGTTATTACCACCACTGATAATACACACAACTGTCTTATTTTTGATTTCTGCTGAAACTTGATCTAAAGCTGCTACAGCCAAGGCTCCTGCCGGCTCTACAATAATTCCTTCATTTTGGTATAACTCCACCATGATTGTTGCCACTAATCCTTCCGGTACAAGCACCACTTTTTTAAGTAATTCATTACAAATCTCAAACGTATTTTCACCAACCGTTTTAACCGCTGCTCCATCAACAAATGTATCAACATGCGTTAATGTTACAACTTTCCCTGCTCGAAGTGATGATTGCATCCCGGCTGCGCCTTCCGGCTCACTTCCAATAATTGTAACTTGGGGATTTTTTGCTTTAAAATATGACGCTACACCAGAGATCATTCCACCTCCGCCAATACCGGCAATGACCACGTCAACCCGGTTATTTAACTCTTCATAAATTTCTTTGGCAACAGTACCCTGCCCAGCAATAACAAGTGGATCATTGAACGGATGCACATAGACGGAGTGCTCTTTTTGACAATATACCTGCGATGCAAGTGCAGCTTCATCAAAAGAATTTCCTTCAAGCCTGATCTCTACAAATTCGCCGCCAAAATTATTTACCTTTTCAATTTTTTGGTCTGGGGTCACGACTGGCATAAATATAACCCCTTTTATTTTCAAAGCAGAACAACCGTATGCCACTCCTTGCGCGTGATTACCCGCACTTGCACATACCACGCCACGTTTCTTTTCATCAAGTGAAAGCTTCGCCATTTTGTTGTAGGCACCCCTAATTTTGAATGAACGCACCTCCTGCAAATCTTCGCGCTTGAGATAAATGCGCGCGTGATATTCTTCTGATAAACGCTTATTAAACTCAAGAGGTGTTTTGCGTACGACTGATTTAATCCGATCTGCAACTTCATCAATCATTTGAGTTGTTATTTGCATAAATTTACTGCTTCTGTCTTTCCGGTCTAAGTTCTCTTACTTTCGCTCCGGTGCGCCACATTTCACTATTTTTCAGTGTATTTAATTCTTTATCAAGCTGTTTCCGGTAGTCTTTTTGACTATTTTTCTTAATTACGATTTGAGCTTCTTTACCGGATTTAACTGATTGATATAATTTCTCAAAAGTTGGTTTGACCGCTTTTTTAAATTTGTTTTTCCAATCCAGTGCGCCGCGTTGGGCGGTAGTGGAACAATTCGCAATCATCCAATCAACGCCATTTTCTGCCATCAGCGGAATGAGACTTTGAGTAGCTTCTTCAACAGTTTCGTTAAATGCTTCACTTGGATTGTGTCCGTGTTTACGCAACAATTCATATTGCGCTTCCATGATACCTGTTATAGCACCTAACAAAATCCCCCGTTCACCAGTCAAATCACTAATAACTTCTTTTTGAAAAGTTGTTTCAAACAAAAATCCGGAACCCACGGCTATTCCCATCGCCAGTACCCGTTCGCGTGCGCGCCCGGTCGCATCCTGAAATACAGCAAAACTGCTGTTGATGCCCTTGCCTTCTAGAAAAAGTTTCCGGACAGATCTTCCTGCTCCTTTGGGGGCAACTAAAATCACATCTACGCCATTTGGCGGAATAATTTTAGTAAGCTTGTAATAGGTAATTCCAAAACCATGCGAAAAATACAAAGCTTTGCCTTGAGTAAGATATGGCTTAATTTTGGGCCACACTGCAATTTGCCCGGCATCGGACAGTAAATACGCGATTATCGTACCCCAGTTTGCAGCTTCTGCGATATCAAATAAGCTGACACCCGGCTTCCAACCATCTTGCTTTGCTTTTTCATAAGAAGCTGAATTTGTACGCTGACCAATAATCACATTTAAGC
>JAHFKJ010000058.1 GCA_023245415.1 Candidatus Gottesmanbacteria bacterium
GGCGATACCGCCGATAACGGCAAGTTTAGCAACTTTTTTAATGCGGATCCACGAAAATTCGAGCCCTAAAGTAAATAATAAAAGGACTACGCCCAGTTCCGATAAAAATCCCAGCGTTTCTGAAGTTACTCCTCCGCCAAACATGATACCAATTACGAGTCCTGCAAGCAGATAGCCAATCACTGGAGGCTCGTTAATCAATTTAAGAAGTAATCCGCCCAAAAAAGCAGCCAGTAGTATGAGTAATAAATACAAAAAGGTTAGCGTTGCCACTAATTTAAATGTAGCGAAAAGATATTGGAAGTGCAAATGTCGTAAACGCAAGAATTCTGATAATATCAGGAGATCGGCGTAAGTTTTTCCAGAATTAGCTTCAGATCATCGGGTATCGGAGCTTGGCAGGTAATTTCTTTACGAGTATCGGGATGCGGAAATGAAATTTTGGCAGCATGCAAAAATACGCGCGGGCACCAAAGTCTATCCGCTTTTTGCGTTTTTCGGCCTCCATATAAATAGTCCCCGACTATGGGAAATCCTAAGTATTTTAAATGCACGCGTATTTGATGAGTCCGGCCTGTTTCAGGATTTACCTCGACTAATGTAAACTTTTCCTGCTTATTTTTAATTCGTAATTCCTGCCTGCTCGCCACGCTGGGGCCACCCCGAAGCGGACCGGAAGACATAACGTAATTCGTAATTCGTTTAAATCTAGTAAACGCTTCTTTCCCTCCCGGTATGACGCCATGCATTTCCCGATTCCAGGGCAATCTACCTATTGGAACATTTATTTCTCCTGAATCAGCGATGAGTATTCCGTGTACGAGCGCAATATATGTTTTTTTAACCTGATGCGATTTAAATAATTCCTGAAGTATTAAAAAACTTACCGGATTTTTGGCAATAATCAAACATCCGGAAGTCTCTTTATCCAACCGATGTACCACCCCAGACCTATCTTTAAAATCCTTCTCTCTTTCGTAATTCGTAATTTTCAATTCATAATTTTTCTCCACCCAATCCTGTATAGTCAGTTCTTTCACGGATTCTGCCCGGTTTACTATTAAACCAAAGGGCTTATAGATAACTATAAGGGAATCGTCTTCGAATAAAATTGGTATTTTTGCGAAATTTGTCATCGGGAAATTATTGAATCTGCCCAATTTTTAACCGCCGGAAGTTTTATGAATAGTTAGATAAACTTGTCTTTGATAATTAAGACTTGTATGCGTAAAGAATCATCAGGATATTTTGGAATTTTCGCAGCTCATACATAAAGTTGCGATAGGCAATACTGCCAATCGGTCGGTATCAATCATGGCAGCGCATTTGGTGCAAAAACCATAAGTGCCTTTATCGATACGTACCAAGGCCTGTATAATCCCTTTCTGCTTATCCTCTAGCTCTTTAAGCATCGCCTGATAACGCTCGTGGTCAATTTCCTCTTTGGCTTCAGTATCAGTCGCAGCATTATCAGTAAGTCGCGAAGTATCTGAAAACGGATCTTGTGCTGAAAGTTGACGAATCTGTTCTTCAACACGATTCTTTTCAGCGTGTAAATGTTCTTCTATGTCTTTAAGTACAGATTTAGGAAATTTCATGCAAGTCTTCTTTCAGTTTATGGAATTTACCGTATATTTTCTGGACAGTTTTTTTAATCAGGGCATGTGTATGCAACTTTAGATACAATGGTCCCCAGGGACCTATAAACAATATCGTACCCAAAACTAAGTCAACCGAAATCCCATTGAAGTATAAAAGATCGCTGCGCACTAATGCAAGTGAAAGAATAGTCAATCCTAAGAAAGACATTGCGAGCCAGCCAACGACTCCCACAGCTATTTTTTGGCGAAATTTCGTACGCAGACTAAATAAAACTCCCCCGAATATAAATGCCAATAAAAAACTATAAAGCGCTACAGGATGGTGCTTACCTATATCACCTACAGCTGGAAAACCTAAAGGCAATCCGGTTACTTTTCCAGTTATCGTCCCGTCTAAGAATACCCCAATTGAAATAAACATCACGGCAAGCGGAAGACTTAATCCATAGGCATCAAAATAGTACAAGTAAGGAATTTTTAGCGTTGCGGTAAACAAACTGAATGCGAGAATGACACCGATTACCGCACCCCAAAGTGCTAATCCTGGAAATTGCCAAATTAAAAAAATTCTTAAAATACTTAGACGATATATTTCCGGATGTGTTAGCGCAAAAAATATTCGTGCTCCGATAAGCCCAAAAAGCACCGTAATCACCAGATGATCAAATATCTTATCGTCACTATAACCATAATTCCTGATATTGCGCCACACTACAAAACTGCAGGCTATTATCGCTAAACTTAAAAAAACTCCGTAAGCGGAGAGCTCGAAAGGCCCAACTTTTAACAATACCGGCAACATACGTGATTTATTCCTCCCTCGCTGCAAATTTATTTAAAAAGCTCCTGTAGATTCCACTAGTATATATTCCAAATAATAAAAGTACTATACCGAGTAAAAATATAACTTTCTCAATTCCAAATAAATCAGCGATTACGCCGCTTATCAACACCGGTATTATTGCAACCCCGTTTATTAACGATTGTAAAATGCCATAAATTTTACCCCGCAAACGTTCGAGTGTCCTTTCCTGAAGCACCGTATTACAGGAAACATCTATAAAGCTATTCGCTACCCCAATAATGAAAAAGCAGACGACCGAAACTGGAAGCAATCCAGATTCGCTAGAAGCTCGAAAATAACGTTCGAGTAGCGTCTCAAGTTTATTGTTAGCCGTAGATATAACTAGTAGTGACATAAATACCAGTAAAATACCGGAGAGGAATATACCGACATTTATCAGATTTTTTTTTCTGAATTTGTACCCATAGCTTCCCACAAACATTGCACCAATTATCATTCCGAGAGTTGCCGGGCCCAAAATAAAAACAGAGGCCTGAGTTATCTTAATAGAGAGAACTTTATCCGCAAATCCCGGCCCAACAGTTACAAAAATTTGAATAATTGCCTGGGCGAGGGTCAAAAGCATGACTGCTTGAAAAACGGCAGAAGTACTTTTTAGATATTTTAAAACTTCAACCAAATCCAATCGCAGCTGTGCAAAAGTCAACATTTGACTTCCAGTTCCATAATCCTCAACTTTGGGCAAAAACCATAATATAATCGCCGAAATTATATAGAGAGCAAGGATAACCATAAACATAGTCGTCGACCCGAAATGTTCAAGTAATATTCCTCCCATTACAAATCCTCCAATAATCGCTGTATAAAAAGTCATTATAAATAAAGAATTAGCCGTCAATAGAAGATCTTTTTCCACGAACCGCGGGATCAATGCTGCCTCAGCCGGCACAAAAAATTGGCTTACAAGCGACAGTAGAGCTACAAAGATATACATCATGAATATATTTTGACTAAAATTTATAAAAATCAACATAATTAAAGCTCTAATTATAGTGGAAGTTATGAGAACAAATCGCTTATCCAATCGATCAACTAAGATTCCTGATAGAAAAGCGAAAATCACTGCCGGAACGCTTACCGAGATGTTTAAGAAAGAAACTGAAGTCACCATCCGGGAATACCTATAGACTAAAATCCCTATAATAAAAACGAACATATTGAACGCAATCTGGGTAATTACCTGGGCAATCCAAAGAAGAAAAAAAGGTTTTATAGACAGAACTTCGAGAAGCGTGTGCGTATGATTCTTATTCTGCATAAACTTGCTTACTTTGATTTTTACCGTTATAGTATACAGTATTGATTTTGATATGACATCCTTATCTCATGCTCTGATTGGAGCAAGTATAAGCGCTAAAATCACCAATCCCTGGCCAGTTCTAGTTGTATGTTTATTTACACACTTTGCCTGTGATGCGATCCCACATTGGGATTTGGGTACTAACTGGAGAAATCGGCCCAAAAGCGTCACCGGAATGTTGGCTATCGCCGAGACACTGCTGGTAGTACTTGGAACATATG
>JAHFKJ010000006.1 GCA_023245415.1 Candidatus Gottesmanbacteria bacterium
TTTCCCGACTCTTTCAAGTTATGGAATTACGATATTAAATCCGGCGTTTGAAACAACGCGATTGAAAGCAGAAAAAACTTTCCTGGAAGAGACCAAGTTTTCTCAAGATGAGGCCTGTATCCATAAAGTCATTATCAACACTATCATTTCGGTTAATCCAGAACTTGCGGGAAAACAATTTCGTTTGAGCTTTTGCGCACGTCCATCTCCGACAGCTACTCCGGTCTCCCTACCAGATGTACCTATCAATCCGGCCCTGCGGGGTTTGTCGGTTGTAAAAACTACACCCCGATCTGGAAAAACTGCGATGGCGGGAACTCGCGGATCAATTTTTATAGATTTTGAAGAAGAGGTTATTTTAAACTCTACTCGAATAACTATAACTCCGCAAACTTCTTATTTACTAAAGACTCATCCTACTAATAAAAAGGAGCTTATAATTATTCCTGATAACAATTGGCAGGCTGGTACTTACAAAATCGTTTTAAAAGCCGGTCTTTTATCTCTTTCCGGTAAAACTCAACTCAAAGAAGATTATGATATTAAATTTGAGATGATTCCGGTTCCACCGATCCCCGATTACCCTGAAGGCGGTATTTAATTCACCTTATTCCTGAATCCGCACCGGCATAATAATATGCAAATAAGACTGGTCTTTGAGTGGCTTAAATACGCCGGGCGCTAATGGACCATTCATTTCAAAAACCACGTCTTCCTCCGGAAACACGTTTAACAAGTCCTGCAAAAATCGTGAGTTAAAAGCCACTTCCCCGCCGTCTCCTTGAAGTTCAATCTCAAATTCCGTTTTGTTTTCACCTATTTGCGGTGTATTGGCTGTGACTGTGGCAACGTTGTTTTTTAAGCTCAGTTTTATTATATACGAAGATTCGCGCGCATAAATTGATGCCATCTTCACAGCCTGGTTTAAGTCTGCTTTCGGCAAAATTGCCCGGGACAAAAAAGACGCCGGAATTATTCTTTCATACGGTGGATATTCGCCTTCGATAAGCCGGGTAGTTATTTGGGAATTTTTCATAATAAATGCCAGCTGGTTTTTATCTTTACTAAACGCAGCTTTCATCTCTTCGGCTTTTTCTTCACTTAGCAATCTAAGTGTTTCAGACAAGGCTTTGACCGACAGCACTACTCCTTCATCAAAACCTATATCCATATCAAGTTTACGCAAGGACAAGCGGTATCCGTCTGTTGCGACTACAACTGTAGACCCATCTTTTTTAACGATCCTAATTCCAGTCAAGAGTGGCTTACTTTCGTCATTTGAAGCGGCAATTATTATAAAAGGCAGTGTGGTTTCTAAGACTTTTTTTTCTAAAATGTGAGTTTTTGAGTTTTCAATTTCCGGTGAGAGCGGAAACTCACTCGCGTCTATTCCGCTTAATGTGGCCTGGCTTTTGCCGCAAACTAGTTTAAGCAGCGCACCTTCTGCGCTTATTTCAACTTTATCCGGCGGAAATGAAGCAATCAACTCTGAAAAAACCCTGGCTGGAACTGTAATTTTTCCCAGTTTTTCAACTTTTGCTCCTACCCAATAATCAATGCTCGTCTCCAGATTGGTTGCAGAAATTTTCAACCTACCATCTTTAGCTTCTAGCAAAAAATTGGACAAGATTGGCAACTGTGTTTTTGTACTTACTATTTTAGTAGCAAAAGATACGGCAACTTTTAGATTTTCCTGTAAAACTACGGCTTGCATAGATTATATATATTAGTAGCAGTATTAGTAGAGAACGTGCATAAGTGTATCGATTTTGACCCGGTACTGCAAGAGCAAGAAAAACAGATTATAAAAAAACCCACAAAGCCAGTGGATAAGTTTGTGGATAAGTAGACTCTTTTTGGGGATATGTGGGTTATTTGAATAAATACCCAGAAACGACCCGAACTTATCCAAAAACTTCTTTTTTTATCCACGTTACATCATCGCGTAGCAGCGTATTAGTCAACATTAGTTTCGAAATGGTGTCGACTGCGTGTATCACTGTGGTATGATCTCTTCCGCCGACCCACGTCCCCACTTCATTAAGAGGCAGTTCGAGCTCGGTTCGCAGTAAATACATGATAATTTGCCGCGGGCGAGCCAGCGGACGGCTTCTTTTGGAACTTTTAAGCTGTGTGAGCGTTAAATTGAAGCGTTTCATGACGGCATCAAAAACGACTTTAGGAGCGACCTGGCTTCTTGACTCATGATTGGTTGAGTCAGGTTTACCTACTACCATGCGGGCCAAATCTTCCGATAACGGAATTTTTTTTATCTGAACTTCGGTAATGATTCGTGTCAGCAATCCTTCGAGCTTGCGCACCGAATCCACATTGGCTGCCAGAATCTGGGCAATAGGCATAGGCAAGTTTACATTTTTCTGTTGAGCTTTAATTCTCAGTATGGCACACCGCAGTTCAAAATCTGGTTTTTGAACATCTACCAAGAGCCCGCCCTCAAAACGCGACTTGAGCCTTTCCTCAAGCCGATCAATTTCATGGGGAGCCCGGTCTGAGGTCAACACCACCTGTCCGCCTTCGCGTTGAACCGCATTGAATGTATGGAAAAATTCTTCCTGGACACGCATTTTGCCTTCGATAAATTGGATATCGTCTATAAGCAAGGCTTTCGCCGTACGATATCTATCTTTAAACCGCTTGGTGTTTTTTGTTTGAATAGCGTCAATGATTTCATTAGTAAACTCTTCACCAGTGCAGTATAAAATTTTAAATGCTGGGTTTTTCATAAGCACTTCATTGCCGATGGCTTGCATAAGATGCGTTTTGCCAACACCGACCCCGCCATAGAAAAAAAGCGGATTATATAAAGCTCCCGGAGAGGAAGCAACAGCAGTTGCTGCAGCATACGCCATCTGGTTGGTAGTAGATACTGCAAATGTCTCAAAATTGAAATCATGGCGTAAATGATTTGGATTGAAAGGAATCATTGGGGAATTTGCGATCTTGGTGGGACCTAGGGTTTCCTGTGAGAATAACGGGCCGGTTGTATTTTGGGTTTTGAGAGCAACTATTTTAAACAGCAAACTTACGTTTTGCTGTGTATGTTTGTCTAGGATATTTTTAACCAGTGAATAATACCTTGTTTCCATCATTTGCACTGCAACCGCTGAGTTGCATCCGATCGTCGCCACCGACCCCTCAAGCGTCAGGAGGTTAGAAGAAGCAAAAAATGTGCGGAACGTAGGTTTGGTGACGAGAATTTCTAACTCACCAAGGACAGTTGTCCACAACTGTTCAAACTTCATATGTTTTGGGTATACTATTTAGGGGCAAGAAAGTATTCACATCTTAAGTTGAGTTATCCACAATTGTCAACTCATGAAAAATGATGTACAATATATCATATGCCGAAACGCACCAATCAACCCAAGAAACTCAAACGAAAACGCGTCCATGGTTTCCGGTCACGGATGAGCTCAGCGGGAGGAAAAAAAGTTTTACAGAGACGTCGCCGGTCGAATAGAAAAATCTTAAGCGTTTAATTCATGTTCATCTCTATTTACAGACTTAGAAGACCGGAAATTTTAAATTTACTTCGCATACATCAAAAATTTGAATTTAACTTAATCAAGGTATTGTTTACGCAAAATCCCAACCTAAATCGATTAGGAGTCGCAGTTATATTTCAGCTTCGTCTTGCTGCTTGGGAGCGGAACAAAATAAAACGATTCATCCGTCAAATCTTCATAACAGGGCGAAAAAGTTTAAAATGCGGCGGGACATGCCTTATTGTTATAAAAAAAACCGCAAGCACAAGTTTAACCTTAGATATTAATAAGCAACTAAATGCAGGGCTTATAAACGCAAAGTTTTTATGAAAAATATCTTGCTGAGTTTAATCCGGATTTATCAGAAGTTTTTATCTCCAGATCAAGGAGGTTTTGGGAGATTTTTTAGGCTGTCCCCTATTTGTCGATTTCAACCAACCTGTTCTAGCTACATGTATGAGGCGATTAACCGCTATGGTATAATGAGAGGCTTGTGGTTGGGATTTGGGCGAATTATGCGCTGTCACCCGTTTAATAAAGGCGGAATCGACGAGGTCCCTTTATTTTAATATTAAGATTTAGGAAATTCGTATCTGTTCTTATTTTATATTTCGTAAATTTTAAATCTAACCAATATGCCTTTTTTTGATACTTATTTTATTAATCCAATTATTAATTTACTCATCGCTCTTTATAAGTTGTTTGAGTTCGTTAAAATACCAGGAGCGTTTGGCTTCGCAATAATTGGGTTAACCGTGATTATTCGCGGACTACTTCATCCTCTGACTTCGGCCCAACTCAAATCTGCTAAAAAAATGCAGGAACTTAAGCCCAGGCTTGATGAAATATCCAAAAAGTATAAAGACGACAAAATGAAACTGCAACAGTCACAGCTGTCTTTATATAAAGACGCGGGTGTAAATCCGGCAGCCGGATGTTTGCCATTATTGGTACAAATACCTATATTTATTTCACTCTACAATGTATTTACGCGAGTTTTAAATAGCGGAGTTGACGGTAAGTTTATTGAAAACCTTAATCACATTTTATATTTCCCCTTTTTACACATTTCCCGCCTTGACTTGTCTTTTTTTGGAATAGAGCTAACCACCAAACCGAATGAATGGCAGAAATATGGATGGTGGCTCTTACTGATTCCAGTTCTTACCGGGGTACTACAGTTTTTACAATCTAAATTTATGCTGCCTCCTAAAGCGCCAGTAGATGAAAAGACTGCGAAAATATCTGCAGCGGAACCGGATCAGATGATGGAAGTTCAGAAGCAGATGACACTGATGATGCCGATTATGATTGGTTTTTTTGCATTATCTTTTCCCATAGGGCTGTCACTTTATTGGAACACATTTTCAATCTTTGGTATAATGCAACAGCTACACATTAATAAAAATAAATAATGTCTGATACAATTTCAATCATAGAAACGGTTGCCGGAGATTTGCTGGGTAAGATTGAGATACCGAACCAGGTTAATGTCACTGAAGCCGATGGGGTGTTTTTAGTGAATATCGAGACGGAAGAGTCAGGGATTCTCATCGGTCATCATGGTAAAAATCTTGAATCGCTGCAAATAATGCTGGGTCTTATAACTGCTAAAAAACTTGATAATTGGGTGCGGATATTGGTCGAAGTCGGCGATTATCGAAAAAGACGCGAAGAACAATTATTACAAATGGCTAAAAATATCACTTCACAAGTAATTGAATCAGGACAAGCTGTAGAAATGCCTTATCTTTCCCCAAATGAACGGCGCGTGGTTCACATGAGTTTGAGCGACCATCCTCAAGTCACGACTGAATCAGTTGGTGTTGGCCGAGATAGAACTTTAATAGTTAAGCCAAGAGCAAATTAACAAGCTCAAGGAGTGTTCTCAAATCAAAATCTGCAAGTTTGTGAAGCATACGCCAACGTTACTTTTATACTTTTTCCTATTTCTACTTCCCACACAACTTGGCATACATTTCTGGCCAGATTTTTCAATAGTTTTAGGCAGGCGCGTTGATTATCTCTCCCCCACTTTATACTTAAGCGATATCGTTCTGTTTTTATTAGCTCTCCTTACTCTCGTCTTTTATAAAGATAAACCTGTCCCCAAAAGCATGCTTTTTTTCCTGATAGGAATATTAATTATCGGGTGCATTTCCTGGTGGGTGTCAGAAATTAAACTACTGTCAATTTACGGAACGCTGCGGTATTTGGAAATCTGGCTATTCTCTTGGGTTTTAATAAAACTTACGCCTTCTAGACGAGGCATATTACTAATATTGAGTTTATCAGTTTGTTTTACTTCACTTCTTTCTATATTGCAGTTTTTAAATCAAAAGTCAGTGGGAGGAGTCTGGAGATGGTTGGGAGAGCGGACATTTACTGCAAACACTCCAGGAATTGCCCAGGTAATTGTGCCAAATCAATTGTTGCTTCGGCCCTACGCAACGCTTCCCCACCCAAATGTCTTAGGCGGTTTTATGTCAATATTATTGCCATTAATATTGTTTGCGACCGTTCATAAAGATGACTGGTTATGGTACGTGTTGCGGCTTTCTTCGATTTGTTTTATGGTGTTAAGTATTTTTATTTCGCTTAGCCGCGGAGCCTGGTTTGCCACAGTAATGATTCTAGTAAGTTGGGTATGGCAAAAATTTCCCGGTCGACGCATACTTAAAATTGGCATACCGGCAATTCTTACAACGTTATTATTTATTGAAGAAATTTTAATCGGTCGACTGGCAAGTATTTTTTTTCTAGATACTGCATCTGCTTTTGAACGCAAACAACTGGTTGAAATAGCGTTAAAGTTGTTTGCTGACGCTCCCCTTCTCGGGGTTGGAATACTTCAGTTTATTCCCCATATTCCGTTAGTCAGTTCACCGCCGTATTTGCTGCAGCCTGTACATTCTCAGTATATTCTTATCTTAACGGAGAATGGAATATTCGGGGTTGGTTTATTCTTAATTTTGTACCTGAAAGCTCTGTCTCAAGCGAAACGTACCTGGCAGGGATTATTTTTGGGAATTTTGGTCTTAGGTTTTTTAGGCAGTTTTGACCATTACTTCATTACGCTAATTCAGGGCCAAAGACTGCTGGCTCTTGTCATCGGACTCGCGTTTTCGACGCGAAACAAGGAGTTTTCATCAAATTGACGTCCTCGAAATTACTGCTATAGTGGGTGATATGAATTTAAATCCGAATCCAAATCTTTATTGGCTGACAGCAGTTCAGTTTAGCGGGCGAGTTTTGGGCAGCGGGATTGCTTTTTTGACTACCATATTTCTTGCTCGCAGTCTGGGAATAGAGCAGTTTGGCGAATTTACCAAAATTACCTCATTTGTACTGGTGTTTATGGCAATTGCTGATTTTGGATTAAATCAGGTATTTTTAAAACAGCACGCCACAAATTATATAAAAAGTTTTTATTGGTTTTTAGGCCTTCGTTTCACGTTTAGCCTTGTATTGGCAATCATCGCGAGTGCGCTAATTTGGTTTTTTGCACGTTTGCAAATCGGGATTAGTCCGCTGGTTCAGTCTGGGGTGATGTTTATGAGTTTGAGTGTTGTGGGTTATGGAATCTTTCTGAGCTGCAGTGCAGTGTTGCAGCGGGAACAGCGGTTTTTAACAATATCTTTTATACAATTGTGCGGCAGTTTGGCCGGATTTATTCTTATCTTGGGATCATATTTATTTGGGCAATCGGGGATAGGTGTGGGTGTGGCGGCCTATGTTTTGAATTGGTTTGTGGCAGGGATGATAAGTCTAATCGCACTCGGATCGATTGACGGGAAAATTCAGTGGTGGGATAAGGAGAACAGTTTGCGTCTGATGATGAGCGCGGGACCTGTGGGTGCGGCTTTACTTATGAATGCGCTGATGTTTAGGGCAGATGTTTTCCTGCTTAGTAGATTCAGTTCAAACACAGAGGTGGGGGCGTATGGTCTGGCATATAGGTGTTTTGAACTATTGATAAGTCTGCCGACTTTTTTCATGATGAGTCTATATCCGGAACTTCTAAGTAGAAAAGAGACTGTTTTGGTGTGGAGGAGAGAGCTCGGAGCAATATTTCAAAAAACTGCCATAATTTGGTTGCCTGTGACGATATTAAGTTTGATTGGAGCGCCAATGCTTGAGTGGATCAGACCAGAATACCAAAATGCTGTAATAATTTTAAGACTTTTAACTCTGGGTTTGCCAATATTTTTTGTTACAAGTCCGACAATGTGGTTTGCCATTTTGGCAGATAAACAGAAAAAGTTACTTTTAATTTATGCAGGGGGATTAGGATTTAATTTATTGGCGAACTGGTTGTTTATTCCAATTTTTAGGGCAGGTGCTGCAGCGGTCAACACCGGTTTAACCGAACTTGTGGTTCTAATATTAGGCTGGTGGTTATTATTTAAGAAAAACAACATATGAATGAAGACGTATTAATTATATATTGTGACGGTGGTGCGCGGGGTAATCCCGGTCCCGGTGCATCTGGGGTAGTTGTGGTAAATGGAATGGGGGAAACGAGAATGGAAATAGGTAAATTTTTAGGAGTGGCAACAAATAATGCTGCCGAGTATGCAGCAGTAATTTCTGCGCTTAAGTGGGTTTTGGAAGAAAAAGTAAAAGCGCAAAAGATTATTTTTAAACTGGATTCTTTATTGGTGGTAAAACAATTGTTGGGGGAGTACCGGGTGAAAGACACGCGGTTAAAACTTCTATTTAGTGAAATAAAAAATCTCGAAAAAAAAATGACGCAAAAGTTTAAATATGTTTACATCCCGCGTAATGAAAATTGGCGGGCTGACAAAGTTGTAAACCAAACGCTTGATTGTCAACACTAAGCCTTACGGCACGATTTCTTCGTACTAAAATTCCGCTATCAAGATACCTCGGGCTTGTCTTTTTCGGCCGGTTTAGTAGAATTGTGTCTATCCTATGAGCCAAAACGCAAATACATACAAAACTTTGATCGAGAATGAGTCCAATCCTAAAGCAGTTTTTGTGGGTGGAGAGGAGAGTTTTTTTCTGCCGCTAGCATTATACCTGGCAGAAAGAAACGTGGATTTATATGCGGGAAAAAGTTTGGAGGACGCTTTTTTTGGAACATATTTTTTTTATACAGGCGACTGGAATAGCATCAAAGACTTTCTAATATCAAATGGAGCCAGGTTGCCGAAAACACTTTTGTTTTTTCAAATCGCCATTCAGTCAGAAATATATCCAGTGCTTGAAAAATTACCCCGGATAAAACTGATTAAATTAAATAACGTATCTGCACTTACTGATGAAAATCTAGACTCGATTATCGAGTTTTTTTTCGGTGAGCACGGGATGATACTTGCCCTCAAACCTTCTGTTTTGCAAAATAATACCTCGCTGGGTTTTTCAGCAATACATCCAGAAATTCCTGCAGGGGATATATCGAAAATCGAACTACCACAATCTACGGTGACGCCTCAAGCGCCAGAAGAAAAATCTATAGTTGATGTCACAAATTCACAAAAACAGATAAAGCGGGAAATACTTGTTACTGAAGAAGTGACTGCTGCAAGTCAAAATGATTTACGGGAAAATTCATTCGCACCTGACGTCAGACAAGAAAAACCTTCGGAAGATAACGCAGAAAGTTATACGAACGTAAGTATTAGTTCTGAGGAATTCCCAAAATCATTACCGGATATTTCGAACACGCAAATTAAACCATTGTCGGACGAAACCGTATCGCGTAAAAAAAATGTCTATTCCAGCTCACCGAACATAACGGGGTCAGCGCAAGATGACGTAGCGATTCCCCATAAAACAAAGAAACTGCCGTTATTTATAGCCATTGGAGCAATGCTATTAATTCTAGCAATTTCGCCGATTATTATTTTTGCTAGTGAATTATTGTGGGGTGGATGGAATCTCCTTTCAGCAAAAACAGTTTTAGAAAATGGAAATTTAGAATACGCGCAGAAAAAACTGGAAACCGCGGAAACATTTTTAACCCTTGCCCAAAATTTGCACAGTAGTTATTTGTCACCGATTTTAGGACTTATCGGTCAACAGTCTCTCGCAGAAGAAACATTTATACTAGTCCAAACTCAGGAACAGACTGCAGCAGGCCTTAAAAGATTAGTTAAGTTAAAGGATCCAATCAAGACATTAATTAGAGCGATTTCTGGCGAGGAAAAAGGTGTAGTAGCGGGAAGTCTGATCGCGGACGTTAAAGGGGAGTTGACATTGGTAAATACCCAGCTCGGTTCGGCGCAGGCAAATTTAAAATCAGAGAAGCTAAAGCACTTTCTAAGAAGGTCTGAATTTTCATTTTTGGAAAATCGGATAAGTCAAGCGTCACAGGATCTAGAAAAATTGCGAACTTATGCTCTGACTTTAAAAAAAACTACGTTCGTCCTGCCGGAACTTTTGGGTCTGGTTGGCGGAAAAAAGACATATCTAGTTTTGTTTCAAAATAATATGGAACTCCGCCCAAGCGGAGGATTTATCGGATCCCTGGGTTTGATTTCTTTTGAGGATGGAGTATTAAAGGATTTTAAAGTTGAGGATGTGTACACCGCTGATGGGGCATTGCAGGGACACGTCGATCCGCCGTTGCCTATAAAAAATTTCTTAGGTCAAGAACATTGGTATTTACGTGACAGCAATTGGAATCCAAATTTCGCTATCTCAGCACAACGCGCCGCTTGGTTTTTGGAGAAAGAATTGGAAGTAAAAGTTGACGGAGTGATCGGTGTGGACGTCACATTGGCCGAATACCTACTGCAGGTATCCGGACAGCTAGATGTGCCCGACTACAACGAAAAAATAACCGCGGAAAATTTATATCTTAAACTTCAACTCGAAACACAAAAAGATTTTTTTCCGGGTTCCACTAAGAAACGGGATTTATTGGGATCAATTGCTAAAACCTTGATGCTAAATTTATTAAAAACAGAGAATTTAAACACCGCCAATTTACTTACGAAAATGCATCAGGCGTTGGATGAAAAACACCTTATGTTTTATTTTCCCAAATCCGAACTCGAAGCGTTAATTGCAGAATATAATTGGGGAGGGCTGGTAAAGGCAAATCGTTGTGTGGAATCTAACTGTATATTGGATGCGCTTATGATTGTAGACGCAAATTTAGGAGTTAATAAAGTTAACTATTTTGTGCGCCGAAATATTGAAGATCAGGTGAGCTTGGACACTTCCGGGACGGCTAGTCATGATTTTAATCTCACATATAAAAATTCATCGTCCAAAGATAATAATTTGGGCGGCGTATACAAAAATTACGTACGTGTATATGTTCACAATAATGCAGATTTAAAACGGGTAGAAAAAAACGCTTTGCCTTTAACGCTGACGCAATCTAATATTGCCAGTGATTCGGCTGTTGCGAAATATATAGAGGGAGAATTTACAGTTTTCGCATATTTATTGGATGTGGCCCCGCAGGAAGAAATAACACTTACTTTCCACTTTTCAACAAAAAGTACCTTGAGCCAAAATCATGCGGAACCGAGGACATATATTTACCAGCTGTTGAAACAGCCTGGGGTTGTGGGTGAATCAGCCAGCGTAACGATCGGGTATCCCGGTCAATGGACGGTAAGAAAGGGCGAAGGAGTTGGAGATGTAGCCGGGGTAAGCACGCTTGTGAAACCAAGTCAGATCACCTATAATACAGGGATGCTTAAAGATCAATTATTTACACTTAATTTCCTGCAGTAAAGTATGAAAAAAATCACACTTAATGTGAAGAAGCGGACGGTTTTAGGTAGAAAAACTAAAAAACTACGTCTCGAGAATATAATCCCCGGAAATGTGTATGGTCGTAATGTTTCCAGCGTGACAGTAGAAATGCCCATGTCTGATTTTTTAAAAACGTATAAGTTGGCGGGAGAAACCGGCGTAGTTGAACTTAAAATCGATGCAGAAGCAATACGGCCTGTACTTATTCACAATGTACAAAAGCATCCGGTCAGCAATAATCCGCTGCACATTGATTTTTACCAGGTTGATTTAAAATCTAAAATAAAAACTAAAGTTCCTGTGGAAATTGCGGGTACGGCTGCAGCCGTTGTGCAAAAACTGGGCGTTCTGCTCACGCTTTTAGATGAGGTAGAAGTCGAAGCATTGCCCACTGATTTACCGGAAAAAATTACAATCGATGTAACTAAACTAGGCGGAGTTAATGAGGTTATTAAAGTTAAAGATTTACAGCTACCCCAGGGAGTAGCAATGATGACGGATTTAGAAGCTGAGGTAGTAAAGATTGGTGAATTGGTTACTAAAGAAGCCGAAAAACTTGTAGCTGCAGAAACGCTAGCTCAAACTGAAAATATCGCTGGGGAAACTGCTGTAATTGAAGCGGGTCAAACTTCAGAAAATAACCAGGAAAGTAAAGACTTGGCATCTGCCCCCAAATCAAAACCCGAGAAGAAAAAGTAGTCCATTTTTAGAGCTGTTTAAGAGGAAGAGGTAACGACAGAATATAATTTGGATCTAGTGCACGAATTTTATTTAGATACAGTTTTGCTTCATTAAAACTGCCTTCGTTATAAGCCAGATACAACAGCTGAACCCATGACTCACGTAGTTGTGGATGGTCAATTGCCAGCTTCTGCCAATAATAAAACTCCTGCTTCTTTACAACAGGAAATCTATCCAGAAGATTTTCGGCTTGAGAAAAATCCGAAGTTGTACCTAAAACTTGATGAAGCGGAGTTATAAAAGTAAATTGAGCTTGAGCCAAATTTAATTCTCGTCTTGCGACGGCTTTGTCTTGGGTTTGACTATACAGATAAGTAAGCTTGGAGTGCAACGCCGGATCATATGGAGTTTTCGAAAGTTTGTTTAAAACCAAGTTTAATTCCTGGGTGACAGGAGTTTTTAAAAGTATTGATAAAACAAAACTCATTACAAAACCCAAAAAAATCCAGCGTCTGAAAGAAGCGATAAAAATATCGATAAATCTTAATTTATAGACCTGTTGTTGTTTCAAGATTAATTTTGACATATTCATATTATGCGAAAGTTTTAGGTAATCATGGAAAATGTTGCAAACTCGAAAGTATATTAGTAAACTTAAACAAGAACCGCAACTGGCAGTATGAAAATGTTTCTAAGTATTATAGCAATTATTACGCTGACTATAGTGTTTATAGCAAATTTGGTCGGGTCAGAAATGTATGAATTTGAAGGTGGAAATAATAATAATTATCAATCGGCTCAAAACATAACGTCACCAGAGACGATTAAATTTATCTATGGAAGTTTAGGTCGAGGGCAAGATACAGTAGACTATTACGCTTTAGTATTTAAGCAATATACACCTCAGGTAAGTGTCGCACTACTCGTAACGCAGGATTCCCCTGAAACATTTCGTCCAAATCTTATTTTCATCGACCCTAATTCCAATCACATGATTGGTCAAGCTCCCTACGGGGTACCGGAAAACATGGGTGGACGAATATTCGAATGGCCAAGTGTGTCGAATATTAAACTGGAAAATCGTGAAGCTTTTGAAAAGTTTATAGTTGGGCCACAGCTTATAAAAGATATGTCTGATACACACTATCTAGTGGCGGTTTATGACCCACAGGGTAAGGGAGGAAAATATACGCTGCAGATTGGTGCTAAACGGCCGGAAAATTCCTTCAAGACAAAAGTACATAATTTATGGTCAATCGTCCGAATTAAACTCAGATTGTATTGACGACTGTGGTATACTAAGCAACCTGTTTAAATTATAGTAAGCGCCTAATCAAATTCTAAACTTGCGAAAAGAAGATTTATAAATTTATTAAGTCTGCTCTTGTGTAATTACAATTTACTATGGCGGTGTCAAAAATTAGCAAACGAAAACAAAAACTAGTTCCAGAATTAAATTCGCCTGCGCTTCAAGTTATCACTCCAGCCAAACAGTCTAGTTTTTTAAGTAAAATCAACTGGAAAAACTGGAAAACTTGGATTGTAATTCTGGTTGCAGCTCTCATCCTGGGATATTATTTACGGAATAATAAAGCCTGGTTTTTAGCTGCTGTTGTCGATGGTGTACCTGTCACGAAGGCAGAACTGAACTCGCGGTTAATTTCGCTTTTTGGACAACAGACTTTGGATACATTGATCGGTGAAAAAATAATATTTGCCGAAGCTGTCAAACAGAACGTGAGTGTCGAAGACAAAGAAATTGATGAAAAACTCAAGGAGCTGGAAAAAAATCTGGGACAAAACGTCAACTTTGACGATTTTCTAAAACTTCAGGGTATGACCAAAGCAGAGCTTACCAATAGACTGAGGATGCAGATCGTGATCGATAAAATGTTTAGTAAAGATGTTTCAGTTTCCGCTCTTGAGATCTCTGATTATATAGCTTCAAATAGCGCAACGTTATCTGCAACTGAAAGTGGAACGCGTCAGGAACAGGCGAGTAAAGAAGTTCGCAGCTCCAAGGTAGGTAAATTATTTATTGATTGGTTTAATAAAAAACGCGGTGACGCCAAAATTGAACGCTACCTCTAATTCAAACTTTCATCTGTGAAAACCTGGCAGCAACTTAAAAGTCATCCTCAATTATTTAACCGCTTTTTTTTACGCGAAAAAGTACTCCGGGCAATTCGCGAATATTTTTACCAGCAGCAAGTACATGAAACCGAAGTGCCCATATTAGCCCCGGCTTTACCGGCAGAATCGTATTTGGAGGTATTTGAAACGACCCTCTTAACTCGTCTTCGTAAAAAATATCCAGCCTACTTAACCACTTCTCCGGAAATGTTTCTTAAAAAACTGTTGGTCGCCGGAGTTGGCAATTGTTACACGTTAACCAGGAGTTTTCGCAATACCGAATACATGTCCCAAAGTCACAATTCGGAATTTACAATTTTAGAATGGTACCGGGTGGATGCGGATTATAAACACTTAATGAAGGATGTGGAAGAATTGTTTGTTTTCATTCATAAAGAAATTCAACAAAATTCCAACATTATTCCCGCTGAGGCGGGAATCCATTCGAATAGATCTCGGATCAAGCCTGAGATGACGCTGTTATATCAAAATCAAGCTATTGATTTGAGTCCGCCTTGGGAACGAATCTCAATGGTAGAAGCATTTGCTAAATTTGCACGTGTCGATTTGCTAAAAATATTGGACGAAGGGGGAATGAGGAATATTGCCATGGCAAAAGGTTATTCAATTCATAATGCTACCTGGGAAGAATTGTTTAATCAGATTTTTTTGAATGAAGTGGCGGCAAAGTTTCCTCAGGACCGACCAATTATTATTTATGATTATCCGATCCAACTGGCAGCATTGGCTGCTAAACCGAAAAATTCAGATCCCAGATTTGCCCAGCGCTTCGAAATATATATCGGAGATATAGAACTGGCGGACGGTTGTACGGAGCTAACAGATATAAAGGAACAAGAAAAAAGATTTGCCAAAGAAAAGAAAAAAATAAGAAAACAGGGAAATAAACTACCTACGGTTGATCATGAGTTTATTGAAGCGCTAAAGTTAGGTTTGCCTAATTGTGCCGGAATTGCTCTCGGAGTCGATCGTCTAATTATGTTGCTAGCAGACGTGCCCCAAATTCAAGACACCCTCTACTTTCCAGCGAGCCAGTTGTGGGAAGATATTGACTAAACGGAGCTTGACTTACATAAAAGTATAGACTATTCTGCACTTAAACTATGATTTCCCGTCACCTTGATCAAGTTTTAGCTTCACACTTTACACATTATGGCTTAAGTAACCTTTTGTGTTGGTAAAAATGGTCATTTGGGTTCTTGGTATCTTCTAAATCTTCAGATATAATTTTGATACAGTACTATTCTTAAGATGGTATATAAGTCATTTCGAGCGTCAGCGAGAAATCTAGGCCGTAAGGCCATCCTTATAGTACGCTTCGCTAGATTTCTCCTCACTTTCGTTCGTCGAAATGACAATAACGTACATCCTGATACTGTGAAAATTCAGAGATCATAAAATGCGAAGATTGAGAGTTCTATTTACAAATTACTTACCAATATATTTTTAAGCCATATTTTTCATAAACTGCAAAATCTGTGTCTTTGGTGAGCAAGTAATAGTGATTATGAATCGCCTGCCATGCAAGCATGCGATCAAAGGAATCTTTGTTTTTTTGTATTGCCAATTTATGAATAGAAGCTGCTGTTTGAGAATCCAAATCTAATATTTTCAAGCCGGCCGTGTTAGTAAACACCGGTAATTCTTCCGGTTGCACTCCTTCCAATTCCAATTTGCCAAGTAAAAATTTGAGGGAAATTTCCCAAAACGAGATGACGCTTACATATTTAGGTGATTCAGTATCAGCAAGAACAGTCTTGACCTTTTGGGAAATTTTTGCAGGAGACAATAAAATCCACAATAAAAGGTGTGTATCTACAAGATAATTCACGATTGTAAATATTCTAAGGCAGTCATTTTAAAGTCTTCATGTATTTTATAAGTCGCTTGCTTGATAATTCCCAGTTTTATTTTATTTGACTGAGCGTACCTTTTATAAGGAACCAGCGCAGCTACTTTTTTCTTATTTTTACCATAGGTTATACCAATGCTTTCACCATGCAAAATTTTAGTGATAACTTCAGAAAATTTTGATTTGAATTCACCCACTGTTAGTAGATCCATATGAATAAGCATATATCTTTCCTGACAACTTGTCAAGAAAACGAGTGAATGAAATAACTCCGGTGTCAGTTAAGCAACGATTTGTTCACAGAAGTGATGCGATTCATGTATAATAGTGCTCTATGTCTCGAATCACTACCGCGGAGTTTCATAAAGGGATGTTTATCAAATTTAAGGATGAACCCTACCAGATAGTCGAATTCCAACACGTCAATCCGGGCAAGGGAAGTGCATTTGTGCGGACCAAACTCAAAGGCGTCAAAAATGACAAAGCTCAAGAATTTACGTTTAAATCCGGAGAGGGCGTTGAGGAATTATCTATCAATACGCGTGAAATGCAGTATCTGTATAAGGAAGGCGATCTGTATCATTTTATGGATAATTTTAATTATGAACAGTTATCAGTAAGCAAAGGGTTGCTTGGGGTCTATACCCAGTTCTTAAAAGAAAATGACATATATCAAATCATGGTTTATGAGGATGCAGCCATCGGAATTCGGTTTCCCAAAAAAGTCCGTCTCAAAGTCATGGAAACGGAAGACGCTGTCAAGGGAAGCACAATCTCGGGGGCAATGAAACCGGCGAAACTTGAAACCGGGGTTTCGATTCAAGTGCCATTATTTATAAAAGTGGGCGATGTAGTGGGAGTAGATCCGGAGATAGGTGAGTATGTGGATCGGGTGAGTGGATGATACAATGTGTGGGTGAAACGGCATAAGCTGAATATCGGTTTAATATTATTAGTCTTTGGAATAATAATTGGCTGTCTGGTTATTTTAGTAAAGCGGTCAACTTCAACTCAAGTTAATGCTACTCCAGTTCCGACAACCACGAGTATTCCTACTAAAGAAAAAGTCATCGTCAAACGAGTGCTCGATGGCGATACGATTGAACTTATAGATAATCGCAAAGTCCGCTATATCGGTATGGATGCGCCGGAGACAGTAGATCCAAACAGGCCGGTAGGTTGTTTCGGCAAGGAAGCGTCTGCTAAAAATAACGAATTGGTACAGGGAAAAGAAGTAATATTGGAAAAAGATGTTTCGGAAACTGATAAGTTTGGCAGATTATTGCGGTATGTTTATTTAAATGACATAAGTATGGTAAATGAGATTTTGGTTAAAGAGGGATTTGCCTTCGCCCGGTCGTATCCGCCCGATGTCAAATATCAGGAAAAACTGCGTCTAGCCGAAAGTTTGGCGCGGGATAACAATCGGGGATTGTGGAGAACATGTCCGGCTAAAAATAATCAAGCTGCCCCGGCAACGAGCTCTGCGGTGGTGTCCGAGCAGAACGTGGTGTCTGGTCAAGCTTCTGCGAATGAAGTGCCCCTGTCAGGGTGTGTGATAAAAGGAAATATTTCCACCAAGGGCGACAAAATTTATCATCTGTCCGGATGTGGATCGTACACCAGAACTGTCATTGATGAACAAAAAGGCGAACGCTTTTTCTGCACCGAAGACGAAGCTCAAAAAGCCGGGTGGAGAAAGGCAGGAAATTGTTAGGTTAAGATATTCAGATACAAAGATACTTAGACATTAAGAACGCGAAAATTCTTAGTATCTTAATATCCCGATATCTTAGTATCTCAATTATTTCCCCAATTTCTGTTTAATCATTTCGAATATATTTTGCAGTGCTTCGTCTACTGTCTGGTGAGAAGCATTCGCGGCTTTTTCGATTGTATCGTCTGTAATGTTGTCATTGCTGCCCATGTTGTCTTTGGGATCCATACAGCCACAGTTATAACACATAATGTTCACCTCCTATTAAAATCTAAAATTATTTATTTCTATCTGCTGGTATTTAAATCTGAGCCATAAGATCGTAAAAGCCCAAGTTTTTTGTTATTCTCTTAATTAAATC
Source organism: Candidatus Gottesmanbacteria bacterium (assembly GCA_023245415.1). GTDB lineage: Bacteria > Patescibacteriota > Microgenomatia > UBA10105 > UBA10105 > JAHFKJ01. The sequence goes on from JAHFKJ010000006.1 coordinate 18,009, forward strand.
TTGCACTTCTCATTCTACATGATATGATGAATCTATCAATAGGGATTTATGATTATGGATCAACAAGACGCTCGTGTAATAAATAAACCTAAAATTTTATTAGTCGAAGATAATGAGACTTTTCGCAAAGTAGTTAAGAGAACAATGGAGTTGTCAGGATTTGATATTTTTGAAGCTGAAAATGGGCTCAGAGGTTTAGAAATCGCCCGGGTAAATAAACCAGACCTGATTCTGGTTGATATATATATGCCGGTGATGGACGGGATGTCGATGCTTTCCGAACTTAAAAAAGATGAAATCCTCATGAAGATTCCAGTCGTTATGGTGACCAACGTTCAGGAGGAACTTGACAATGCAGTCAAGGCTGGTGCTGAAGAAGCAATTCTTAAATCTTCACTTACCCCTTCACAAATGGTGGACGTGTGTAAGAAGTATTTGGATTTAAATTAGTCTTCACTTCTTGTTGGCCAGGAAGCGGTGATTAATAAATTTTTCGATTCAATCGGCATTAAGTGCCAAATTTCTTCAGTCACAAACGGCATGAAAGGATGGAGGAGTTTCAGAATCGTGAAATAAATATAGCGCATGACGCTTAATGTTTTTGCTGTTTCTTCATGTTTTTTCTCCAATTCGTAAGTTCTAATTCGCAATTTTAAATTCTCAAGATACCAATCGGCATATGTATGCCAGGTGAATTCATACAGCGAACTTGTAGCTTCACCAAAGTTGTAATTATCCAGGGCTTTCGTTACCCGATTGATCTGCATAGTTAGTTGTGAAAGTATGCGTCTGTCTTGAGGGTGTAAAGTTTTTCGCGCTGCTACTAAATCTTCGTAAAAAGGAATATCCACTGGACTGCCATCTGTGAACTGCATACTTACAAATCTGCCAATGTTCCAGAGTTTATTGGAGAAATTGCGATAACCCCGGATGCGTTCTTCCATTTGCTGTTTGGAAATCAACAAATCATTTCCGCTGTCGCGTCCGGCAAGCAGGGCCATACGCACAGCATCGGCGCCATATTTGGCAATAGCTTCGTTGGGATTAATACCGTTACTTTTGGATTTGCTCATTTTTTGGCCTTTTTCGTCCCGGAGTACGCCATTTATCAAGGCAACCTGAAAAGGAACCTCATCAGTCAGATACAAGCCGAACATGATCATCCGCGCTACCCATAAAAATAAAATTTCATACGCCGTATTCATAACTGTAGTAGGGTAAAAGTGTTTAAAGTCATTGGTATCTGAGTTTTTTAGCGTATTTACCGGCCATTGTCCTGACGAAAACCAGGTGTCAAAAGTATCCGGATCCTGAATATATTCATCATCTCCAGCTGGCATATCCTGTGAAACTATTGGAGATTCCAGTACGTCGGTGCGCGACCGCGTGTCGCCTTTTTTCAATAATTCAAATTCGTGAATCTGTTCAGTCGTCTTTTGTGATGAACGTCCGTACCATACAGGGAGTTGCTGTCCCCACCAGATTTGTCGGGAAATTGGCCAATCCCGGATATTTTTCATCCAGTTAAAATACATTGCTTCGTATTTCTTAGGAATTATTTTAACCTTGCCGGTTTCAACTGCGGTGGTAGCACGTTTTGCTAAAGGCTTAATACTCACGAACCATTGACGCGACACCAGAGGTTCAATTGTAGTGGCACAGCGTTCACAGACAGCCACTTCGTGTTTGAAGGGGACAATTTTTTCCAGCAAATTATTTTTGGATAAGTATTCGGAAATTAACTGCCGGGCAACTTTAGTTTTTAGTCCTGCCCACTGTCCTGCGTCGCTGGTAAGCTTTCCATCAAAGTCAATTCCGTTTTTAATCGGGATATTATGTTTTATGGCTACCTGATAGTCCTTGCTGTCATGGGCCGGTGTCAGTTTTACAACACCTGTGCCAAATTTGGGATCTACAAATTCGTCGCCGATGATTTTCATGTCTTTTCCGGTTAAAGGGTTTTTGACATTTTTTCCGATTAAGTGAAGGTTTTTTTTGTCCGTCGGGTTTACTGCCAGATGTGTATCCAGCCAGATCGGTTCCACCCGAGTCGTGGCAACAATTACATATCCTTCTTCCCATGTTTTGGGGTATCTTACAAAATAAAGTTGGTCTTCCTGTTCTTTCCATTCCAGTTCCAGATCAGCTAAAGTGCTCCTACAACGGGGACACCAGTTAACGATGCGAAATCCGCGATAGACTAATCCTTCACGGTGCATTTTGATAAATGTTTCCAATACCAACTGGGAAATTTGCGGATCCATGGTAAACTTTTCGCGCTGCCAGTCACAGCTGGCACCCAAAGCTCGGAGTTGATTTTCCATGAGCATTTTGTTATCCATGCAAAACTTATAGCATTGCTTAACAAATTCTTCACGGCCCAGGTCGTAGCGCGATTTATCCTGTTCCTTCCTGAGTTTTTTTTCAAAAGTAACTTGGGTGAGAATTCCGGCGTGATCTACGCCTGGCAGCCATAAGGTGGGTTCGCCTCGCATTCGGTGATAGCGGATCAAGGCGTCGGAAACGGCGACAAATATCGCGTGCCCCAGGTGGAGTTCGCCATTGGCATTGGGCGGGGGCATAATAATAGAGAAAGGTTTACCTTGTTTATCCGCCTCTGGTGGAAGCGAGCCGAAGGGTTTACCGTGAGCGGAGCCGAAGGGTTTACCGTGAGCGGAGCCGAAGGGTTTACCGTGAGCGGAGCCGAAGGGTTTACCGTGAGCGGAGCCGAAGGGTTTACCGTGAGCGGAGCCGAAGGGTTTAAATGCTCCTGCCTCTTCCCACATTTTATATATGCGGTCTTCAGTAGTTTTGTGGTCGTATGTTTTATCCATAAAAAAACCGTCCTGCCTTAAAAAGCTAAAGGACGGAAAGTTTTACCTTTTTCCGTGGTACCACCTTCATTTAGCGTTTAGGAATTAGAAATTAGAATTTAGAAATTAAACAAATTTCTTTACGCTAAGTTCTAAGCGCTCTCATTTACAGTTTTTACGGGCTTACCCGGTCTGCCTTACTAATTAAATAAAATGTTCTGACAAACAGCTCCCTGGTGACTGGCCAAGTAATAACGCTTTTATTTACTTAAGTTATTATAGCTTCTTTCAGAAAGATGTCAAAAAAACTAAAGTTATACCTTCAATTTATATCTTTTGACGTAAGTTCCACCTGTTTTGAGAGATACGGTGACCGTAAGCGAAGCATTTTTAATATTGTAGTGCGGTGTACAGACGCCTTTACTGCAGGTACCAAAATAAAGATCCCGGCTGTCGGTTGAAGAGCTTGGAGTAATTGAACCGACTGCACCCTGTTCAATTCCACTGGCAGAATAACTTAGCGTATAAGACACTTTTGCAACTTTATCAAGATTTGATAAAGTAAGGATGATACTATTGGTATTGCGGGAGAGTTTGGCAGATGAATAAGCGACACCTTTGCCTGCAGTTGAAGTTGACCGCACGCGGATTTTGGCAGCTTGAATGGGGGCAGGTGTAAGATGAACAAGTAATATTAATAATAAGCAGATAAGAATTGCGCTGCGCAGAAACTTCATAAAATGAATTATAGCAAATCTCATGCTATACTTCCTTATTATGCAAAAGAAACCGATAATAGCTGTTTTCATTGCTATTTTAGTCATTTTAATAGGAACTGGAGTGTGGGTATGGAAAAGGAAATTTCAAACCTCTGCGATTCCTTCTTCTTTACAGGAAACATCTGTAAAAGCTTCTCCAAATATTTCCCAGAATTTCGTCACTTGGAAAGACCAGTTAAATTTCAGCTTTGATTATCCCCAAGATGCTAAAATCGATAAACATGATGAGGACCAGGATAATTATGCGCATGTAGAATTGACACAAAAAGATCACCCGGGAAGTTTGATTGTCTGGGCCAAAGATCCGCCCAAAAGTAAAACCGGAAAAATTGTAACTTCAGCAATGGAATGGATTGACGCACAAGACGATCTTAAAGACGCATTGGTAATTGATACGACGTGGGGTGAGCAAAAAGCGAAAAAAGTCAAAGTGACGAGTCTCAAGTCAAAGTTCTATGTAGTTGCATATTATGACGGACTAATTTACTACATCGAAACAGATTTGAAAGATAGCGATTATTGGAGCGCAGTTTCTGAAAAAGTAGTAAGTAGTTTTGCTTTTACGCCAAAAGCTGCGTCAGCAGATGAAGGTGGGGGAGAAACTCAAGCAGTAGATGAGGAAGAAGTGGTGGAGTGATTATTTTAAAATCTTAAATCCCATCTGCTCAAAATGGTCGTCAAAGGTAAAAACTGTTGATATTTTCAGTTCTTTCATGACGACAAAACTCGTACAATCAGTAAACGACCACTGTTTATCCTTATTAAAGCGTTGAAACACTTTTACTGCTTGCAAAAACAAATTATTGTTCATCCAAATGAGTTGAATCGGAGTATTAATTTGTAAAATCCAATCCAATAAAGAACTTGAGTATCGAAAACCACTTTTTACACTAGTAATTAAATGTGTAGTTGATTCGTCAATGACATAGTCTGTAGTTATAATGTTGGATTTTATTTTTATTGATTTGGAGAGTAATTTCAGTGCAGATTGATGCTTTTGATCACGCGGGCTCATGATTGCTACAAGAGCTACTGAATCAATAAAAATTGATGTGGTCATGCAATTTTCTTTTTCGGGGCACCATACAAATAATGGTCAAGATTTATGGAACCGTCAGTTGGATCATCAGGTGAGCCATATTTTCTATCGATTTTTTCTGCTTTTTTTGCTAGTTCCAGCAGAGATTGTATTCCAGTTAGTCTTTTTGATTTACTTTTTTTTCTTGTTTGGATACGTTTTTCCACTTTCACTTTTTCCACGACAAACCGTCTGACAAGCGATGACATGGATTCATTCGTCATCTGGGAAATATATTCCAGATCACGTTTAGTTTCAACATCAAGCAGTATTTGGGCGCGTGTCAACATATACACAATAGTATTACACAACTATGCGTTTTTGTCAAAAATCCACAATTTCGACTGACAAATCCGGTTGAGCTTCAACTTTTCTCCAATCCACAGAATTCCTGTGAAAATAGGCGTATGCGCCGATGTAGACGGCGTTGTCGGTACAGAGTTGCACCGGGGGTACGAATAACTTAATCGATGATAAGTGATATGTGACAAGTGACAAGTTAAACTGCTCACGTAATCTCAGATTTGAAGCAACGCCGCCTGAAAGAAGGATTGACTTAGCGTTATATTTTTGAGCAGCTTTAAGTGTTTTTTGTACTAATACGTCAGTAATTGCTTCCTGAATTTCGTAAGCAAAAGCGGAAACTAGTTGTAAGTTGTCAGTTGTAAGTTGTGGGTTAGAAACATATTTATTCCAATCACGTGCTACAGCAGTTTTAAGACCGGAAAAGGAAAAATTAAGCGAGTCATCATGTAGCATAGGCCGCGGAAATTTAACTGTGAACGATGAACTATGAACATTGAACTTACATGCTGTTTCCTGTATAGCCAATCCGCCGCGGTTGCCAAAGCCTAAGAGCCGGGCAGTTTTGTCAAAACATTCGCCTGCTGCATCATCCAAAGTTCCGCCCAGCCATTTCAAATTTTTGGTTGATTCCATCAAATATAATTCTGTATGACCGCCGGAAACGACGAGAGAAATGGCGGGGAAAACTATTTGTTTGTGGTCCCTCGACTGCGGGACGTACCGAATGGTACATCCCTGCGCTCGGGAGGAATTTTGTCCTTCGACTACGTTCGGGACAAAATTCGCATACATGTGGGCCAGGACATGATTGACGGGAATCAGGGGTTTGTTCCAGACAAAGGCCAAAGTTTTCGCAGTTTCTACACCAATTAAAAGCGAACCGATTAACCCGGGGCCAATTGTTACGGCAATTGCATCTATATCATCTTTGGTAAACCCAAACATGCCTTCGGTTAAAACCGGAATCATGTACTCAACTTGATTGCGCGCGGCAACTTCCGGAACCACCCCGCCGTACTTTTCGTGAACTTGGGTAGAAGAGGTGAGAGTATTGGTTAAAATTGTAGTACCATTCTCTACAATTGCCACAGCAGTTTCATCACAACTTGTTTCTATTGCCAGTATTTTCATAACGCATATTTCCTCACCTTAGGATAAGGGGAGGTGAGGAGGGGTTACGAATTTTAGAATTTCTTCGCATACCCCCGACATGTTATTTAAGACTTCATTATTCCAAAATCGAATAACTTTAATTCCATGGTTTTTTAAATATTCAGATCTCATTAAATCTTGAATTTTTTTCTCGCTTTCATTGTGTTGTCCACCGTCTATTTCTATAGCTAATTTGTATTTTGAACAATAAAAATCAAGTATATATAGACCAAATCCAAATTGTCGTAAGAATCTCGTATTATTGATTTGTTTACCTCTAAGTTTTGACCAAAGTAATCTTTCTGCGTCAGTACAATTTTTCCTTAACTGTTTTCTTCTAATTTTAAATTCTGGTGAATTTACTAAATATTTCATAACTCACCCTAACCCTCTCTTATCTTAAGAGAGGAACTATGCCAATTATTAATTACTTTTTTATTTTTCAACTAAAAATCCTACCTTCCGGATTCCAAAGCGAGTTACGACATTAAAATATATTACAGGATCTGGAAGTTTACTCAAAATAAGGTATTTATAATGATAGGGAAAAGCAAATTTAGTAAGCACTGATTTGTTTAAATCTCTCGATTGGATCCAGGAATAAGCAGATTGAGGGATCAACACTTTAAACTTTGAGAGTTTTTTCGAATTGTTCCAAAGTGTTTCCCGCAGCTACTATTTTACCATCCGGATCATAAAGAGACACCACTTTGCCATAGAACTTTTTTGCAGCGTGTTATACGTTACGTATTTCATACCACTGCTATTTTACCACATTAATGCCTTTTGTTTCTTTGACGAAAAAATCTACGCCGTCGGATTCGAGAACAATTAACCCCGCATTGCTGATGCCATGTATGGGTAATGTGGCAAATGCAGCCCAGCCAAGATGGATAAGTAGATAACGCATGAGTCCGCCATGACAGACGATTAAAATGACTTTCCCAGGATTTGCTACGGCGATTTCACGCAGGAATGTAATTAAACGGCTATTCGCGTTTTCGATCGTCTCGGTACTAGGCAGACCTAGCATATGGCGTTTTTCGATATCTAAATCCTGATGTTTGACGTGCAGTGCTTCAAGCGCTGTGTTTATTTCAGTGTAAGATTTGCCTTCATAAATTCCGTAATGTCGTTCCCGCAACGCTTTTGTGGTCGCTATTGCCAGCTTTTTTTCCAGTGTGATGATTTCTGCGGTGCGTTTGGCGCGGACTAAATCTGACGAAAACACCGCGTCAAACTGTACTTGCTGCAGGTCTCTGCTTAACTTTTTAGCCTGATTTACGCCAGCTTGAGTTAGCGGAGAATCAAGTTGTCCTGCAAGTATTTGTTGTATATTTGCCACTGACTGTCCGTGCCGGACGATATAGAAAGTGGTGAGATTATTCATTCGATTTAAAGACTTTACTGTAAAATAAGAGTGGAGTCAGCAAGAGTAAATTTGCGATGATTAAGGCTTTTACCGGTCCATACACATCACCTATTTTACCTAAAAATATTGCAAAAACACCAAACAGCAGACTGCCAAATAATGACGTTAGAGAGCCCAGAGTAGCCCGCTGGGCCTGTGTAAATTCTTTTTGTAAGAGTGTGTCTGTGGTGATTTGGCTTACACCATATGTAAGTGAAGTTGTTGTCATTAGAGCAGGGGAAAAAACACTGGGGAAGAAAAGTGCGGTTAAATTTATGAGGCGATTAAATATAATTTCAAAACGTAATATATTTTGCGGTTTGAATCTATCAATTAATTTTCCGCTAAAAAAAGAACTAGTAGCAGCAAAAATATTTGACATCATGTTGGATATACCAATAGCCCACAATGGCCAGAGAAGTGATACAAAAACCGATCGAAAGAGATATGCAGATTCTCCGATTCCAAATCTAAGCGCAGAAGTGATTGTTAAAAGCCTGAGTTTTTGATTTGTCTGAAATTGCCTGAGCGATTCTTTTAAATGGGAAAAAATGTTGCTGCTTTTCTCGGATATTATATGTGGATCGCTTAATGACAGACTAACGGTCACCATTAAAAATTTCGGGATCACCGAAATCCACATCACCCAGGCAAATGACCGATATGCCACTATGCCGCCGATTAAAGCAGAGACTGCAGCTGCGATCTGAAATAAAGAGCTTAATTTGCCTAAATAAATATGAAATTCATTTTCCCGGTCATTTTCTTTGAGCCAGTCATGCAGGAGTGCATCATTGTTTCCACTGAAAAATGACCGGGCTAAACCTTCAAAAATTGCTCCAATTATTAAATATAAATATCCTATTCCGAGCGCATAAAATACAAAGCCTATCAGGTTTGCAACTGAACCTAAAATCACCGTGTTCTTGCGGCCAATGCGGTCTGAAAATATTCCGGTGGGAATCTCAAAAACAGCTGCTGAAATAAATACTGTTGAAAATACGCTCATTCCCAGCGCATATGAACCAGAAACGCGTGCGAAATAGATAATCGCAACTGGTGCGTAAAAAATAAGGTCGGTCAAAAAATTGAAATAAGCAAGGAGTTTAATATTACGGTTCATAGGTGTATTTTAGCGGTGAATTACAACAAAGTCTAAGATTAACCGGTGCTTGACAAATATATGTGACCATGATACCATGACTATGGTTAGTAAATTATAAATATGCAGCAAACAGTTTCCAAATCCCAATTTAAACCCAAAGTCCTGGAATATTTGCGCTTGGTCGAACTAAATAAAGAACCGTTAATTATTACCCATGATGGTATTCCAGTAGTTCAAGTGCTGCCATATAGCCAAGATCCTAAAAAATCTTTGGAGATTTTTCGCGGTACAGTGAAAAAGTATGTATTACCTACGTCGCCTGTTGGCGTAGATGAATGGGAGGTGCTCAAATGATTCTATTGGATACGCATGTGTTGGTGTGGTGGCTTTCTGATCCGGAAAAACTTTCACTCAAAGTGCGAAAATTGCTCAACAGTGCACAAAACGAAGGCGAGATAGCGATTTCAGCTATATCCATTTGGGAAATCGCGCTGCTTGTGAAAAAGAAACGATTGGAATTAACTATTGATGCCGCAATTTGGATAGAAAAAGCCATTGCTTTGCCTTTTTTGAAAATCATCCCCATAGATCACCACATAGCATTTAAGTCAGTATACTTACCTGAACCGTTTCATGAAGATCCGGCAGATCGGTTGATTGTAGCAACAGCCATGATGCAAAACCTGATGCTGATTACGCGCGACAGCCGCATCAGGGCGTACGGGGTAGTAAAAACAAACTGGTAGTCGTCGAAAATTCTTTCAAAAGTAATACTTTTGTCAAACAAGTATTACGACTGGTTTTTCAAGATCTCAGACTTCTTTGCTTCTCTTGGCAACGAAACTTATAATATTAGACTTATGGTATTTCAAGAGTCTCCTTTATTACGTGACGTTACTGAAATTAAAGAGCCAACTAAATCTGTAGCAGAGACAATTTCCGATCATGTTTTGAGTCGTGTGCAAGTAAACAATCCTTTCAGAAATAATCCTGATCCTGATAAAGCTTATTTAGCAGAAAATTATTTAAAGAAACTAAATCTCTGGGAGCGATATCAGCAGGCTACTACTTTACGAGGAAAAGCTGCCTATGAAGACAGATATGTTAGTGGACTTGCTAGTACGGTGTTTTCTGTGGTAGGTCTACACCCTATAAAAGTGGAAGAAAAAAAGCGTCGGTATAAAGACTTTTTGGATTTTTTAATCTATAGCGGTTTTCTACCTCAAATAGAAGAAGCCTGGCAAAAAAAGAAAGAAAAATATGGAATATTGACTCCTCCGCGTCCACCATTTGATATGGAATTTACTGATTGGGTAGAAACGTATTGTAAACCGAATTTTAGGTATGTCGATGTCTATTCGGCGCCCCAAAGATATCCGGAAATTGTCGACTATATTAATTCTAAGCCCGTAGTTAAAACTGTAGTTGAGTTTGGATGCGGGCCAGGTGATTTTTTGCTTGATGTAGCTGGTCCACTTGTACACCCAATAGGTATTGAACGCCTATCTTTAGGACAAGCAGTTCACGATGAGATGATGTATCGAAATCGCTGGATGATAGATGGAACTGAAAAGTGGATAGATATTCATGAAGCGAGAGTTAAGGCAGAAGAACATATCAAAGCGATAATGAGATCTCATATTACAATTATTAAAGGAGATGTGCTTAAACAGAACACTATAAGAAAAGTTGACTCGTTAACTGATAAGCTGCATCTTTTTGCGGTGAGTTTAAATGTAATGTATCCACATTATGATGTTAGACACATACAACAACTTATTCGAAATATGATGCAGATTGATCCGGAATACATAATTCTAGGAGGGGGAGATCCGAGTTTAGAATTTGTGCATCCAGTAACTGGGGAACAATTGCCAAGAAAACATTTTTGTATTTTTAACATAAACAAGAATATTGAAGTCTTGCCTTATGGCATGTCTTTGCAGAGTGGAGACCCGTTTGACAGTTTAGGAAACATTGGTAAAGTTGTTTCGTTGGTTGCTGAGTTAGTAGTTTAATGAATAAAAGAACAGTAACTATTCTCCGCCAAAAGGCGGATCGAAGAAGAAACAGTTTACTCAATTTCTAAAAGTTTCATGAGTTGCGTCGTGGAGGGAGTGTGGATCTTGGGAATAATTATGAGTTTCGCCCCGACGTCTTTGGCCTGGAGTTGTTTATTTTTCATAAGCGGATCACCTGCTGTGATACATATGACTTGCGGTGAAATGTCTTTAACCAGCTGGAAATAATCTGCGTGTTTGGTAAAAGCGGGAAGTAAAATCACATAATCAACAGTTCTTAGAGTTGCCAGAACTTCAGCCCGCTCTGCTTGCTGATGTATCGGACGCAGGTGGCCTTTGTGTTTGGTTAAAGTCGCGTCGCTTTCGAGCGCTACAAGTACTTTTCCATATTTTTTAGCTTCCCGTAAAAACCGCACGTGCCCCAGATGCAGGATATCAAAACAACCGCCTACCAGGACTTTTTTATTGCTACTTAGTTTTGAAATCAGGCGCGGTAAATCGTTGTAGTGAATAACTTTATTCATAATAAAGCGTAAAGCGTTTAGGGTATAACATATAGTTATTAGAACACTACTATGCTCTAAACGGTAGACGCTAATTTGTCTTCGTGCCTTTTAAAAATACTGCCTGCCAGGGAACAAAATTGGAAAAGAAAGTGGTTTTGAAAAGTTCCTGATTGTCGCGTTTGACCGAGTAGTCAAATGCAGCTTTGATCCCGGGGTTTGACCAATCAACCTGTTTGATAACACCTGCGGGAAGTGTCGGGTCATCCTGATATAAAGACGGCGGAGCCGGTTGATAATCCCACAGTCTTACCGGAGACAGTTCTTGAGTGCGGCCGTCCTTTTTACCGTACATCTCAAATATTAAATGCGTATTCGCTGTATCGATCACTGCTTGAATTAAAATATGCGTCGGGGTGTCATTTTTTATTTTTAAATCATATGAGGGCGCATAAACTGTCGCATCAAATCCCGGTTTCCAGCCTCCTTGCTCATAGTAACCGACGCGGTAAGAATGGGCGTGGCGTTCAACTATCGGCAGTCCTGAATTTAAAGCTGTCCGAAACAGCGTGGTTGAAACCTGGCACACGCCGCCGCCGTCATCCAAAACTGTACGACCGGATTTGATCACATATGCCTGTTTATAACCAGTTGCTGCTGAGATATCCCCGACAGTAGCATTAAACGAAAATGTTTCACCAGGTAGTATAAGCGCGCCATTTATGCGGGATGCAGCCAGGGCGACGTTGTGGATCCGGCCGGGAATAGATCCTTGAAAGAAAGACTGGCCGCGGCCGATAAGTTCTGTGATGCCAAATCCATTTGCCTGTTCATTGTCGATCGCAGGTTTTTTTGGTTTTACCGGTAATGCAAAAGTAATTTGAGTTGACGATGATTTTTGGCGAATGCCAACATTTAAGGTATTGATGAAGTTTTGTTTAATTTCATCAATATCCAGAAATCTGCCGGGCTTTGAAAGTTTAAAAACCGATACCCGGCCATTCGTAAATTCAAACAAAGCATTTTCCGCTTCTATATCAATGTTTTGGGATAGGTTGTGAAGAGTTTGCATTAATGGTTCCTCGTTCCAGCGGAATAACGGGTCCAGGTTTATTCCAGTTGTTAAACCCTGATATTTCTGATACGTATCAGTTAATATATTTCGGTTTCTGCCGACACTTAAGGCTTGTGTCGCTGAAAGAGTCGCGTCATATCCAATATCTAATTGCCTACCCGAGAGAGTAGCGATCTGATTTTCAAATCTAAACGTAAACTTAAGATCTTTAAACTGTTGATTTTGCTCCAGCCAGATTTGGGTAACCTGGTCAAATGTGGCTCCGGAAAAAGAAATATGATTGATTGTGATGCCGGGATATACCCGGTTTTCATACTGTTTATGATAGTAATAAATTGTATAAATAAATATGATCACAGCTCCAATCATGATGCCTGCCCAAAATTGCAGTATATGCTTTTGATTTTTTGTGATTCGAAATTTATGTTTGTGCATAATTGTTAGACAGATATGTAAGCCGTTATGTCGTTATTATGACGTATTGACCGTGAAAGCTTCACGTATGATATCATTAAATTCAGATTTTAATAAATTACCAACTGAGCCTTTCCTCTTGTCAAGGTTAAAAGAGAAGCGTATTATAAAAAATACTCATGGACAATCTGCCAAAAAATCCTAACGATATATCCAACTTTGCCGGAAATTATCCTGATCCGTCTGTGGTACAACCTCAGGTTCCACCTCAACCATCGCAAGGAGCACCAATTCCGGAACAGCCTATGCCTCAAGCATTCCCGGAAATTCCAGTTCCGGTGCAAGATGTAAACGCCAATGTTTATCAGCAGCAAGTGGCGCCGGCAGAGAATCCTTTCGTGGTACAGGTAGATCAGCAACCTGGAGGAACCGGTGGCGGCGGGGCAAAGAGAATACTCGGAGTACTCATTCTACTTATAGTGCTTGCAGGTGCAGGTTTTTTTGCTTTTAAATATTTAGGCAAATTTTTCACAGGCCTTAAATCCACGACTATAACATATTGGGGTTTATGGGAAAACGACGAAGTATTTAAAAGCTTAATCGCCGAATACAAAAAAAACCATCCCAAAATTGACATCGTTTACAGCAAGCAAAGCCCTAAACAATATCGCGAACGGTTGCAGGCGGCTATAAAACGCGGTGATGGTCCGGATATTTTCAGATTTCATAATACCTGGGTACCGATGCTCAAGGAGGAGCTTACGCCGGCCGGTAAAACCGGATACAGTGTAGCCGACTTTCAGCAAATATTTTATCCGGTTGCCAATAAGGATTTGGTAGTAGGTGGAAAAGTGTATGGAGTTCCCTTGATGTTTGATGGCTTGGCACTTTATTACAATGAAGATTTATTGCGTGCGGCAGGGGTAACACCGCCGACATCTTGGGAAGCTTTCAGAACTGCCGCTCTCACGCTGACGGTTAAGGATCAGACAGGAAAAATTGTGACAGCGGGAGCAGCTTTGGGGAGCACCGGCAACATTGAACATTTTAGCGATATATTGGGAGTGATGATGCTGCAAAATGGGGCAGATCTGAAAAATCCTGTTGGCAAGGAAGCTCAAGATGCACTATCTTTTTATCACCTGTTTGCCGAAAAACCCAATAATACCTGGGATGAGACACTTGACAATTCGATACTATCATTTGCCAACGGCAAAGTCGCGTTTATATTTGCGCCTTCCTGGCAGGTCTTCAATATTCGTGAAATTAATCCCAATCTTAAATTTCAAATTATTCCGATTCCACAGCTTCCTGGGACCAACGTGTCCTGGGCTTCTTATTGGGTAGAAGGCGTATCGAGTAAAAGTAAATTTGAAGATGAATCGTGGGAATTTTTAAAATTTATTTCCAGTAAAGAGTCAATGATTTCTTTGTATACTGAAATAACGAAACTAAAGGAACGGCCTTTTGGCGAACCGTATTCCCGAATTGATCTGGCGCAAACCGTGATTAACGATCCGCTGGTTGGGGCATATATCCGTCAGGCACCGGCTGCCGATACATTTTATCTGGCCAGCAGAACTTTTGATAATGGAATTAATGATCACATGATTAAATATCTGGAAGACGGGGTAAACAGCCTCGGTAAAGGAGTTTCTATTCAAGGAGCGCTGGAGACTGCGGCCAAGGGTTTTCAACAGGTGTTATCGCAATACGGTGCCACCGCAAAATGATCCGCCTTAAGAGGCAGAGTGGGAGAAAGATCTTCAATCCAAAGCCTATTTATAATCTGCCGATTTAAATTTTGTCATGTTGAAGCTGCGACAGGCAATTCTTGCCACCTTGGTATACGCTGACATTTTCCATTACCCATTAACCGAAGATGAAATCTGGCGGTATTTAATCGGTGCTAAATCCACGCTTGCAAATTTTCGCAAAAATCTGAATTTACTCATTAAACAAAAAAAACTGACAAATTCTTCCGGCTTTTATACGTTTTTCAATCGGAAAAAATTTATCTTCCTGCGCATAAAACGCAAGCCGATTGCGGTCACAAAGCTTAAGATCGCTCAAACATATGCGCGCTGGCTGGGTAAAATTCCGACCGTTCGGCTGATAGGTATATCGGGGGCTCTGGCGATGGAAAATGTCCCCAAGGAAGATGATATCGATTTTTTTATCATTACTGCTCCCCATTGCATTTGGATCACGCGCCTGGTTATCACGGTGATTTCAGATGTGTTCAACATTAGACGCAGGCCCGGTGACAGCCAGTTTGCAGATAAGCTGTGTTTAAATATGTTTATTGACGGGAAATATCTGGAATTTCCCGACTCTGAAAAAGATGTGTATACAGCCCATGAAATCGTGCAGTTAAAAATAATTATCAATAAACATCAGACGTATGAACGGTTTCTGCTTGCCAACCGGTGGCTGGAAAAATTCCTGCCTCAGGCTGTGGTGTTTTCCAAAGACGTAGAACAATTGAAAAGTGTTTGGAACATTTTTGTAATCCCGATTGAACTGCTCGTGAAGCAATTGCAGTTAATCTATATGAAACGCAAGCGCACGACAGAAACTATCCGTCCGGCAATGCTTAAATTTCATCCGCAGGACGTACGAAGTCGGGTAATGAAGGAGTTTGAGAAGAGGATAAAAGTGCTGCGCTAAGAGTTTAATCTGTTAATTTGACAATCTCGACTTCTTTGACGTGCTTAAATTCAGGATCGCCAGTTAGTATTGGACATTTGTTTTGTATTGCTGTTTCAACCACAAACGCATCTGTATACGAAATAGCATATCTGCCTTTCCAGGCGGCTGCATGTAGTATAAATTGACGATCAACCGGTACGTACACAAGCGGTAGTTGGTATGTTTGTGCTAACAGTGCTTGTGCATCCTGCTGTCCCTGATTTTTCCAGACCCGATAATATAGTTCTCCTAAACTTATTTCATTAAAAAAAATTTTCAGCGAATTAGATTCGGCCTGTTTTAAGTGATTTTGAACAATTTTATATCCGGATTGGTTGTAGTAAAAAGTGAGCAGTGCGTGAGTATCGAAAACGAGCAATTTTTTATTGACCGCGGGCGATTTCGGCATATTTATCCTGGAGCATTTTTTTAAATATAACCCGTTTATTTTTTACGTGCTTAAACAAATTTACCGCTTCTTCAATTGGGTCATTTGAAATAGGCTTAAGTTTTACCGTGAGATCTTTTGTATCTATAGAGAGAAAAACTTTTGCACCCGGCTTCATCTTCAACGCGTCACGCATTGCTTTTGGTATGACCAGCTGGCCTTTGGTAGATAATGTTTGAATCACCGGAAGCAGCATATGTCTAATCTTACCATACTTTAAAAAGTAAGTCAATCTATATTACCGTCTTACTAGGAAAATTAATGTACTACAGGTTGCACCCCAACAAACTTGAATTCAAAAGTTCTATTTTCAGGTCTGGCAGAAACCTGGAATAAATAGATAATTTCTGGTTGATCACTGCGCGAAGCCATAAAAACTACCGGATCGATAGCAATATCACCCGGGATAGGCAATCCGGTGACCTCATTGTCCAGTCGCATGACTTGAGTATGGACATCATCAGGAGTTTGGAGGTTAAAGTAAGTGACTCCATTTTGATCATATCCTGGTCGGATAATCAATGGCGTAACAAAATTAACGATTCCGTTGGTTGAGACCGGCGAACGTACGCTTAATATTAGTACTGTGCCTAATGCTGTTTGATCTAAATCTTTCCATGGAGGAGCTTCCTGTTTTCCGCCCTTACATCTTTCATAGCAGGCATTCCAGGTGCCTGTGTAAGCACTTACCATATCAGCCTCATGAATTATCACTTTTCCGATGTTTCCATGAACCAGTTCTGCTAGAAGCCTATCATATTTATAATTATCCGGAATCAGGTGCCCGTCAAGGAGTCGTTGATTTATCTGTGCAACTTCACTGTCAGTAAGTACCTGACGATTTGGATCTTGGAAATCCAGATTAAATTCTGTTCCTGATACCGGATTACTCCAGACCAAAGCATGCCCCATGACATTTTCGTCTATAAGCGTAGCCAGTTGATAAAGTGATACGGCATCTCCAACGACCTGTAGACCAAATTTAACCAAAGATCTTACCGGTCCGAGACTGTTCCAGATTTCGATCAATTTTGCATACTCAGCTTCAGTTAAAACTCCGGCAAACTTGCGTGCGGATGAAATATCTTTTACTTCTTGCAGCAGTGATTTTGAAGTGATGACTTCATCACTAAGAGCGCCTTTAGCCATAATTTGCAAAAGTCCGAGATCGTTTTTCATATCAGCTGCAGTTCTTACAACAACAAGACCCGAAAATTTTCCGGTGTTTACCTCGGGAATAAGTTCTACGATAACGCCACCCTTGCTAATAAAATCAGCAAGCCCTTCGCTCTTCGTATACAAAGCCATTCTTAAAGCGGTTAAGTCGGTATAATTGTCGGCTGTCAACACCAGCACCCTTCCGGATTGAGGCAGATGAAGCAATGAATAGTCTATACCTCCGACGACTTGAGTGGCTTCTTCTAGACTGAGGGGACTGTTTGTTAAATCCACGCTAGATTTAAAAACTGTTCCCTGTTCTTGGGTTAAATCTCCAAGTAATTGTGCTGATGTAAAACGACGTGAGCCATTTAATATGTTAATTTTTGGCGCTTGACCTTGGGCGATGGCTTCAAATACCGGATGCGGCTGATTGTTAAAATCGAAAAAATCTTTAAGCAGTTTAAACTGCGGATTGTTAATATCATAAATATTGCCTAATTCATCTACGACACCTAGTTCCATCAATGTTTCATCTGCATGTCCATATACACCATAAGCCACAAAATGATTTCCGCCGTTTTGATATGCGTTGATTTCAGCTTGAACCTGAGCTCCTATACGCGCCCACGTAGACGGATCGCCGGTATTTCCTAAGTCAATCATCCGCTTTACTTCTTCTATGGTGGTTTGGCTGACACCATGATGTTCAAGTGAAGTAAGACCTTCGGGAGATGAAAGTGCCTGTTTAACCGCCGCGGCAAATCCACAACCTGTAGTGATATTGCATTCGGTTTGGTGGGGGATGAAAGCGCTAAACTTCGCTCCTTCCGGAAAAAGCGCCGGTTGTGCACCAACTCGATTAACTTGCTGTGTGATACCCCAGACATCTTCACTGCTTTCGACAATTGTTGGAAAAATATCTGCCAGACAAAAGCGTGAATCAGAACAACCGCTGACATAAATCACCGTACCATCTTTCATAGCTTGATTTCTCACCGCAATAAATCCGCTTCTTACTATCTGATCATTCTGAGTAAATGCGGCGTATAAAATATCCCGTTGAGCCGGGTCGGTGACAGAATCAAGTCGGGCGACAGCATTGTGGTTTAATCGTGTCAGAACAGAAAATAAACTGAGTTCTTCAGGTACTGCGGATATAATTTTTTCTGGAGGAGCGGTAACACTTGGTTGATTTGGAGCTGAGTCACACGCTTCTAATAATCTAGCAGCCTGTACGGCATAACCTAGAGATGGTTTAATTTCACCGGTAGTCATTAGTTCCAGCGCTGCACGGGCTAGCGCATATGGAAGTGACACTGCTTTGCCAGTTTCGTCAGCTAATTTAAGAAATTCTCTTCTAGTCAATATCTTATTTGTCAAATTCTCACCTGACATATTTATTCAACTTAAAAAAAAATCCCCTCTATGAAATGGGATGGGCTTATAGTAACATAACTGGATTAAAAAATCCATGGCTTTATGTTTAAAGCAGATTTATTTATAATCTATCGAAATATTTTTAAGAATTAAATTTATGAGGATTTCAGAAGTATTAACGAATTTAGGAATTAAAGTTCATCCGGAGCATATTCATCCGGTGGGAGTCGATCCGGCGAAGGCATATATTGGCGGTTCGGGAATGGGCGGTGATAATGATGGCAGCTGCGTCAATGTAGTAGTGCGTGATACATCAGGTGGTATCGTGTTAAATATTCATCATCAGGTAGCTCAGGCTAATGCGCATCTGGAAATTGTCTCGACATCAAATGGAAGAGTTTTAGATGGGACGTTTACCATTAATGATGGGTTCGTCCATTTCGGACCTGATGGTCGCGTGACTGACGCACAAAGAATTGAGGCGCATGATCCGTTAAATATACCTGGTGTAGTAGCGGTTATGGTTTTGGATAATAGTTTTACCGGACCTAGATTAGAGCAGGCACTTAGTGATGCATTGCTGTCAGAGCCGTGCTAAATTTTTCGTTTAACTTCTTTTAAATATCTGCTAGAATCAATTTTTACGCCGCATTTCAAATTTAGATAGAAAGGATTTTTGTATGGCGCATAAACATATCTGTAGCGGTTTGGTGGTTACCTGTATTGACTTCCGGTTTCAAAAGATTATTGAAGACTGGATGCAAATATATATGGGAGAAGGCAAGTATGACCGGGTGGCGTGGGCCGGGGGAATTTTTGACAGCGTGGGCGTCATCAAGCAAGTTGATATTTCAGTCAGACTCCATGATATCAAAAAATTGATACTTATGAATCATGAAGACTGCGGAGCATATGGCAAGTCGGGAACTCATGCAAGACATTGTGCAGATTTAAAAGAGGTGAAGAAAAAAATCGCTCAACTTCATCCGCAGCTCAAAGTTGAAACATACTTCATCCATCTTGATGGCGTTTTTGAGAAAATAGAGTAGTAAGCCTTCTGCATCATACATACATATTGACATACATACGTATTTATGGTAATATGGCTATATATGCAAAACTTAGTTAAAACTACTTTAACTATCCCGGAAGAATTATTGCAGCAAGCAAAAATTACCGCAATCAAAGAAAACACGACTCTCTCTCAATTAGTGAGAGAAGGATTATTCGAGCGGGTGCAACTAAAGAGATCTCCAAGTAAATCTAAAGATCCGATGCGGTTGTTAGGTAAATTCAGTTTGGGAATAAATAAAATCTACAATAAGCGTTCTGATTTGTATGACGAGCACATTAAACGGAAGATGGGCCTTTGACACGCATCTCTTGATTTATGTCGTTGATAACAAATCAACGTTTCATAAGCAAACTAAAACATTGTTTTTGGCTGTTGCAAGAAAACAGATATTGGCTGTTATAGCTCAGCAAAATATTATTGAAGCCGAACGGGTAATGTCTCTTGTATATCACAAAAATCCGCAAGAAATAATCCAAACTCTTGAACAAATAATTGATGAATTTAATTTCCAGATAGTTACGCCTTTTGCAAAAACATACCAACGCTTTCATTTACTGCTCAATTCCATGGGAAAAGTTAAGGACTATTTTGATACGTATCTGGTAGCAACATTGATAGATAACGGCATTGATCAAATTCTGACCGCCAATACCAAAGATTTTGCAGAAATTAAGCAAATGCATGCAGTAAATCCTTTCCTCACAAAATAGGTCTTGACAGAAAATAATTCGCATATTAAAATAGCAATCAGATATTAAGACTGCCAGTGATCGACTGCTAACACAAAAATAAAACTGCTTCGTGTAGTATTCAGTTGATCCGGACTATACTTCTAGAAAAATTAGGTTCAAGTAGTATAATTTTTATAAATAAAGGAGGTAGTGGTATGAAGCAATCAACACAAAAAATTACACCACTTTTCGATTATGTTCTAATTAAGCCATTGGAGGCTGATGAAAAAACCCCGTCGGGAATACTGCTTCCCGAAAGTGCTAAAGAAAAACCCCAATCCGGTCAAGTGATGGCAGTTGGACCAGGCGCTAATGATGATAAAGGTAATCCGATTAAAATGCAGGTAAAAGTCGGACAAAAAGTCATGTACAAAAAATGGGGCGGTAATGAAGTAAAAGTCAATCTGGAAGAATGGCTGCTAGTGGAGCAAAAAGATATTTTGGCAATCGTTGAGTAAAAAAATATAAATTTACCCTCCTTCGCATAATGCTTCGGAGGGTCTAAGAAACACTAAACTCATATTTCGTTAAGTGTTTCTAAGAGGAGGAAAAAATATGGCAAAACAACTTAAATTTGCAGAAGACGCCAGACAGGCACTCGTAAAAGGGGTCAATATATTGGCCAAAGCAGTCGTAACGACATTGGGACCCAAAGGCCGCAATGTAGCGATTGATAAAAAATGGGGTGCGCCCAATGTCATTCATGACGGGGTGACCGTAGCCAAAGAAATTGAACTGGAAGATGCATTTGAAAATATGGGGGCACAGCTTGTCAAAGAGGCTGCTTCCAAGACAAATGATGTCGCCGGAGACGGAACTACCACCGCGACTCTTTTGGCTCAAGCAATAGTCAACAGTGGCTTTAAAAATGTCACGGCCGGAGCTAATCCGATGATTCTTAAAGTCGGCATGGATAAGGCAGTTGAAGTTATAGTTGCCGAAATTAAGAAGATGTCCAAAACGGTTAAAGATACGGATGTGGCTAAAGTAGCAACCATCTCGGCCCAGGATGAGAAGATAGGCGCTTTGATCGCCGAAGCTTTGCAGAAAGTGGGTAAAGACGGGGTCGTTACAGTGGAAGAAGGTAAAGGATTGGCCATGGAGATTGAATATAAGGAAGGCATGGAGTTTGACAAAGGCTATGCCTCGCCTTACTTCGTGACCAATGCGGACAAGATGGAAGCAGAAATTGAAAGTCCGTACATCTTGATCACTGACAAAAAAATCTCGTCAATCCAAGACCTCTTGCCATTCCTTGAGAACTTTGTCAAAGTTTCGAAGAATCTGGTGATTATAGCCGATGAGATTGATGGAGAGGCATTGGCGACATTGGTTGTGAACAAGCTGCGCGGAACATTCCAGGTTCTGGCCATCAAAGCTCCCGGATTTGGAGATAGGCGTAAGGAAATGCTGGAAGATATTGCAGTTTTGACCGGCGGCACGGTGATCTCTGATGACACGGGCAGAAAATTTGACAATGTCACGGTGCAGGATTGCGGCCGAGCTGACAAAGTTTGGGCTGACAAAGAAAATTGCCGGATAATCGGCGGCAAAGGTGCAGCTGCTACTTTGAAAGCCAGAATTGCGCAAATCAGACGGGCAGTTGAAGATACTACCAGCGACTTTGACAAAGAGAAACTGCAGGAAAGACTAGCTAAACTTTCTGGCGGAGTAGCGGTCATCAACGTCGGGGCTGCAACTGAGGTGGAAATGAAAGACAAGAAGGAACGCGTCAATGACGCAGTTGCTGCCACCAAAGCCGCGCTTGAAGAAGGGATTGTTCCCGGAGGCGGTGTGACCTTACTCAGGTCTCGGCTGTCACTGCTGAAACTGCGAGATAGTCTCACAATCGCCGATGAAAAAACCGGCGTCGATATCATCTACCATGCGCTGGGCGAACCGGTTCGCTGGATAGCCAAAAACGCAGGTGCTGATGAGGGATGGGTTGTCAAAAAAATTGAAGAAGCCAAGGGCCAGGATTATGGATTTGACGCGATGACCATGGAATTTCGTTCCATGCTTGACGCAGGCGTTGTCGATCCGGCCAAGGTAACCCGCAGCGCAGTTCAAAACGCCACCAGCATAGGCGCTATGATCTTGACGACCGAAGCATTGATCACGGATTTACCGGAGAAAGAGAAAGCTCCAGCTATGCCAGGTGGAGGTATGGGTGGCATGGGCGGAATGGACTATTGAGGTCGCAACCGAAATCCTGAGCTTGTCGAAGGATAAAGTTTACAGTAAAAAAAGAATTAAAAACCCCTGCGTGCGCGCAGGGGTTTTTGTTGTTATAATCTATCTAAACTCATTTACATGGGCAGCAAACAACTCACAATACTCGACGTTTCCACATTGTTACCTGGACCGTTTACCAGTTTTTTATTGAATAAACACCTCAATGTTCATGTTGAGAAAATTGAAGATATCAATCATAGTGATCCGCTTGCCCATATGCGTCCCACCAAAGATGGAATTGGGCTCGGGTACATGGCAATTAATAAAAATAAACACATCACAAAACTTGATTTTAGAAAAGACGGTATAGAAATCATTAAACGAAAAGCTCAATCCTCAGATATTTTTATTGAAAATTACAAACCGGGAAAAGCTTTTAGATTGGGGTTGGGATTTGAGGATTTGCAACAGGTAAATCCACATATAATCTACTGTTCATTGACTGGATTCGGACCGTCTCATCCACTCGCCAAAAAATCAGCTCATGATCTCAATATTTTAGCGCTCAGTGGATTTTTGGATCAGCAACAAAAAATGAGAAGCGCATCCTTCTTGCCGCCTCTGCTTTTGGCTGATTTGTTTACTGCGTATCAGAGCGCCATCAAGATTTTGTCATGTCTAATCAGTAACTCTCGGGGAATTCATCTAGAAATTTCTATGTATGAAGCTTTTCAAGAAGCGATGATCTTAAATAATTACCCGCAACTTACAACTCAGGCGGACTTTAATGCAATTGATTATATTATGTCGGGAATGTATCCCTGTTACGGACTATATCAAGCTCGTGACGGATGGGTGGCGGTTGCTGCAATTGAAAAACCCCTTTGGATTGATTTTTGCCACCACTTGGACCGTCAGCCGTGGATAGACCAGCAATTTGATATGACGCTCACCAAAGATATCGCACTTGTTATGAGGCAATTTGATCGTGGACATTGGGAACAAGAAAATTTGGATTTTTGTGTGAGTCCGGTGCTTTCTGTGACAGAAGCACAACAGCGGCAGTATGTATAAACCTAATTACTCCTCACTTCTGGCGTATCTTGAAGCAAGTGCCAAGAACTGGCCTGAACGTGAAGCGCTGATTATCCGCAGAAGAATCCGCCGCGAAATCATAAAATACAGCGAGCTATTGCATGCAATTGCGCAAACTGAGTTTTGGTTTCAGAAAGAAAAAATTCTCCCCAGATCCAAAATTTTATTTTGGTGCCAAAATTGCCCAGAATATACAGCCGCATTACTCACAAGTCTTTTGACCAATAGAGTCGCCGTGCCTATAGATTGGCGTACCGGGCATGAGACGATTGTAAGGATAATTGACAAAACACAGCCGAAATTCTGCTTCATATCAAAATATTTCAAACACGATTTTTTGTTGAATCGTCAAATCAGAGTATTTTATATTGAAGATTTGTTCACGCTATTTAAAGCGACTAAAACCCAAGATTTCAAGAGTCTTCTTACTCACAAAAACTACACTGACCCCGAAAATATAGTGGAAATTGTTTTCACCTCCGGCACTACCGGTAAACCAAAGGGAGTAGTTATGAAGCAGAAGAATATACTAGCCAACTTGCGGGCGGTTGAACTGGCCCTGCCTGATTTAAACAATTCAAGAACCATCTCTATTTTACCTCTGTCTCACATGCTTGAACAAATCGCCGGTTTACTATTGCCGCTTGGTCATGGAACGTCTATTTATTATTTACCCAGAATAAATAGTTTCCGACTATTGCAGACATTTTCAGAATATAAACCTACGCACTTAGTTTTTGTGCCGCAAATGTTGAAAATCTTTTGGAACAAAATTGAATCACACGCAAGTACTACAAAACAGTTGGACAAACTTAAAAGACTTATGAATATGACTCAAGTCGCGCCGCGTGGGGTGAAGCGGCTGATTTTTAGGCAAATTCATGCACTCTTTGGCGGTCAGTTGCGCTATGTCGCTTGTGGAGGCGCGCCACTGGACGTAAAAATTGCTAAACACTGGGTAGATATCGGCATACCCATAATTGAAGGGTATGGAGCGACCGAGGTAACCGCGATAGCCACAATTAATACGCTCGAAAAATTGAAAATTGGGAGTGTCGGTAAGCCGCTTCGTGGCGTGAAGATTCATCTGAAAAAAGGGGAAATTTATATTCAAAGCGAGAGTGTTTCTTCTGGTTATTTTGCAGATGCAAAAAGAAACAAAGCTTCATTTACACAACTGGGTTATAAAACGGGAGATATTGGAGAGCTTGACGGTCAGGGATATTTACGGATAGTAGGGCGAGATGTTTTTAAAATAGTTTTGCCCAGAAAAAGTATTTGTGGAAGATTTGGAATCCAAAATTAGCAACCAAGATAGTGTAAAAGAGACATGTGTGGTGGCAAGGCGTTTGTCCGACGGCGATCAAATTCACGCCTTTTTTATTTTGAAGCATAAAGATGCGGATTTAAAAAAAATTGTTGCCCAACTAAACTCGCGCCTTGAATCTAAGCAGCAAATTACCAGTTTCGAGTTGTGGCCTCAGGCAGATTTCCCCCGCACCCCAACCCTTAAAATAGATCGTAAACTAATGTCTGAACTGGCTAATAATCACATCTCCCGAAAAGCTGTGGTAGCGTCCCAACTAAATACCGGGCAACTGTTTGACATTCTGGATGTGGTAAGCAAAGTAAGTAGCTTTCCCAAAGAGCGGATTGTCGACACAGATATTTTGGCAACTGATTTAGAATTGGATTCTCTGACGCGGACTGAGTTGGTTTCATTGGCTGAAGAATATTTGGGAATTGTGATTGATGAAGCAAGTATTACCTCTAAAACAACGATAGGGGATTTGAAAGATTTATGTAAGCATTCAGAAAATATTGCAGATCTTAAATTACCGGTATGGCAATTTAGCAAATGGGGACAATTTTTTAACCGATTGGTTATAAGTATGGTGTTGATCCCTTTGCATAATTTTGTAATAAAAATTAACTATCCGCAAATTCACCTTCCCCGCATCAAACCAGGCAGTTTAGTACTTATCAATCACCCGGGAATTTTGGACGATATTTGTACTATTCGTCTGCTGTGGAAACAAGGACTCAAGAAGATCACTTCTGCAGCAGTATTTACGAATTGGGAACCGCGAGACATATTGACCTTTGCGATCGAGTTGTTCGTGGGCGGATTACCGCTATATAAGTCTGGACAAAAATTTACCAAAGTTATGTCGAAATTTTCTGATCTTTTGGATCAGGGCTACGCATTCATTTTTGCACCCCAAGGCAGAGTTGAAGCTTTCACTGCCATGCATGAAGATCCATTTCTACCCGGAGTAGGTTATATAGCTAAAGAGTTAAGAAAGCCTATATTTATAGTAAAAGTTAAAGGTTACAAAAAGATTTGGCCCAATACGCCCCAGGGTTGGAGCAAGTCACCATTCAGGGAACTGTTGCCAAAACGGCGTGGGACCGTTGAAGTGATTGTTTCAGAAGAAATCAAAGTTGATTATGAAAACTTGAGTCCTATCCAAATTACCAATTTACTTGAAGAAAAATACAAAGCAATTTAGTCTTTTGAAATTTGGGCAAAATTTTCAATAAGGTGTGTCAGGCGGAATAGGTGGCATGGGCGGAATGGACTATTGATCCGCCAGCCGGCGGAGAAATCCTGAGCTTGTCGAAGGATAAAGTTTTCAGTAGAAAAAAAGAATTAATAACCCCTGCGAGCGCGCAGGGGTTATTGGTTGCATTGACAGTATTAGGGTTCTAAGCGGGTTATATTTTTGAAGTGACTGAGTCCTTTATCGTAGGAATATGCTTTTAAAATCCTTTCTGCGCTAATCAGATGAATATTTATCACATCAATAAAATCAGTTTGTTGTGCACAGTCGAGTAGTACTTCTTCCAGCCATTTTTTATTGCGCACTTCCAGCCCTTTAGAGTTTAAAGCTTTACTCACACAATCGGAAATTGCGTTCCAGGTAAATTTTTGGCGCTGTAAGAACCAAACAATTTCTGCCATAACCCATTCAGTAGTCCACAAAGAAACATAGTCTTGAGCAGCTTTTCTAAATAAAGCTATGGCGGCTTGTTGTTTTGACAAATCAACATCAAACAACGTGTAAATAAAAATGTTAGTATCAACGAATATTTTTTGCTGCATACGTGTGTGTGGCTTCGTGAATCAAATCATCTACAGTTTTGCCTTTAGGGATTTTAAGTGATCCCAGTTTTCCGGCCAAATCCAGAATACCTCCGCCTACAGGTTCAATCAAGACTTTTTTCCCTTGAATTTGAGCTTTAAGTCGGTCTCCATTTTTGATACCCAGAGCCCGGCGTACATCGATTGGAATCGTAACCTGGCCTTTGCTAGTCATTGTCATGATTATGCTCATATCCTTACATTATAATATATTCCTTACTTTATGTCAACTCCTTACATTGACAGCTTCTTATTTTATTCAAATTTGTGTTAAAAATAGTTATGAATCCAAATAATAAGTTAAAATTCCCCAAATGTTCCGGTTTTTGGTACTATTAAATGATGAAACTTATTACGTTAAATATGTGGGGAGGTAAACTTTAAAAATCGCTTCTTACTTTTATTAAAAAACATCACAAGGAGGTAGACATTTTTTGTTTTCAGGAGGTCTATCATCAGGGTAACTCACACTATCCAGAATTTACGAATGCAGATATGGACATTTTTAATCATATACAGGAAACGTTGTCAGATCACATAGGATATTTTACAACGCCCCAAGACAACGAATTCGGCTTAGCGATATTTATAAGAAAAACATCTCGAGTTAAAAAAGTAGGCGAAACGTTTGTCTTTAGATGGAAGAATGCTCGCGTTGAAAGTGGTGGTTGACAGCTGGACTTGGTATACTTTTTCAGTACAAAAAGAACAATTTCATAAGCAAGCTATCGACTTTTTATATCTTTGGCCAGAGCTCGTGATAGTAATTACTGTTTTTGAGGAGGTAATAGCGCTTTTACATCACCGCATGGGCCTAAAAATTTACCAATTTTCACCTTTTAAACAATTAAGAAATTCGCAGCTAAAAATGGTGCCTTAAACGATTTTTCTCCGTCCGCGTAAGAGGTTTTTGATGGAATTGAATAATAAGTCTTAAAAAACCGATTCTAGAATCTTACATAAAAACTCATGAGACTTGAGTTATACTGATTTAATGTACGAGAATGGTTTTTCCTTTGTTTTCTATGTCGAAATACTATTGATGCTGGGAGGATTACTTTTTGCAATTCATAGGAAAAAACAGCAAACGGTATCCACAAAAATTACCGCTTTTGTTTGTTGGTTAACGATAGTTGTTTCTACGATAGTATTGATACCGATGTTTTTTAATTCCAACTATTGGGACGAGACGTTGCATGAAAATGGATTGTTGGGTATTAGTTTTTTGACTATATTGTACTTTACCTTCTTGGTTGCTGCATTAGGATTTGTTTTATTCGCGCTCGTCTTAACAGGAGATATTCGCGAATTGCCTATACTTCATTTCAAGGCACCCCCAAAAGCAAAAACTAGAATTAACGTCAAGAGTTATATATTAATTGAGATTGTTCGTTATTTTGGCAGATCAATACTATACGCAAGTTTACTCTTCTTGCTGACTGTTGCGTTTCTCCCATTTATCATTTCGTGTGATGAAGTTATATCAGGAGTATGTAAATATTTTAACCAAATAGCTAGCAGTATTGGTAACGTATTGCAGAATTCTCTAAATCCAACACCTACAGCATTTATATTTCTATTTTTAGGTGCTGTAATTGCTTTTATCGTTGATCGATTTAAGCAAGTTTAGACCTTTATGTACTGCAAATTCGTGCGATGGGGGTTTTGGTTTTATAAATAGTGGAATTGGAAAGATTAAGAAGAACTTCTTATCTTGGGATAACGGTTTAGAAGATGCGAAAAGAAACGATGGCTCCAACAAGTATTCCTAAGGCAAGTTGTTTATTTCGTACTTTGTGTTGTAAGACAAAATAAAAAGACTGTCCGGTGACATAAAAAAGCAGTAACCAGTCAGTTAAGGTCATATTTCTAGTATAGATGAATCATGAGAGAAATATAAAATATTGTAATGTTGTTTTTTTATGGTAATATCACATATGCATAAAAAGGAGGAGTGATATGTTTACTTTACCAGAACTATCTTATGTGGTTGGCGCACTAGAGCCATACATCGATACACGCACGATGCAGATCCATCATGACAAACACCATGGTGCATACGTCGCAAATTTAAACGATGTACTCAAAGACCTGCCGCAACTTTTAAACCAACCCATTGAGGATCTGCTGCGCAACCTGGCAAAAGTTCCGGAAATGATTCGGACAAAAGTCCGCAATAACGGCGGCGGACATGCAAATCATAGTCTGTTCTGGAAAATTTTGGGTCCGCAAAAAGACAGTGAACCCGCCGGGGCGTTTGTGGTAGCGATCAACAATACATTTGGAAGTCTGGTTAATTTACAGGAAAAGATGACTGCTGCTGGCATGGGCAGATTTGGCAGCGGTTGGGTATGGCTGGTAGTTTGCGGGGGACGACTGGAAATTATGGACACTTCAAATCAAGATAGCCCGCTTATGGAGCACAAAATCCCAATACTGGGGATCGATGTCTGGGAACATGCCTACTATTTAAAATATCAGAACTTGAGAGTGGAATACCTGAAAGCAATTTGGCATGTGATTAATTGGGTGGAAGTGGAGAAAAATTATCACGAGGCTTTAAAAGCCCGCGGTTAACTTCATAATTCGTATGACTTCAGAACAATCAATCGCAGAATTTTCGTGGATGCAGACTGCGTCAAATATCACGGCTGGCACACAAGATCAGGAACTTTTTGTATTGAGTCATGGTTTGCAGGCTTCATCCGCTGTAGCTTCCACCGATGTGCTAGATCAGGCTTTGCGGGCATACCGATTGCTGCGGATGAAAAAGTTTTATTTGCGGGCTCCCAAACGTTGTTTACGTCAGGTGATGAAACAGGGTGGACGAGTGATCAAGCGGCTCAGGAAAGAAATTGAACATGTAGACGCGGAATTGGCTGCCATCATTATCACCCAAAAACACTGGTGGACGGCAGGAGTAGGCAATATGCGGGTCTATTTATACCGTAAAGAAGCAGTACTAAAAGTGCTGCCTAAAAAAGATACCGGCGAATCTTTGCCCACAATCGGCAGTGAGAAGAAAGTATTGTGGGAAGAAACTGAAGGTGAATTTTCGAGCGGTGATATATTGCTTGTGCTCACCCATGATCTAGCGATGACTTTGAGTATGTCGCAAATCGCCAAAGTCATCACTGATAATTTACAATTAGTCAAAATTCAGGAATTAGCAAAATTATTGATCGAAGAAGCAGTTAAGCGGCGAAAACATGACGGTTATGGAGTGTTGCTGATTCGTAAACTATAATACCAGCATCTCATCGTGTACTGTTTCTGTGTCACCAACTTCTGTCAACCGTTCCCGAATAGGCGGGGCAGTGACGCCAACTACGGCAGATATCACATTCACGATTAATAATACCAGCGCAGACAGTATAAGTTGGGCCAAATTTACCGCTCCCTCATCTGATTTTTATGTTTATGGGACTACCACGAGCAGCTGTGATAGTTCGTGCAAGCTTAAATTAGTACTACGTCCTATAATATGAGGACTTATCTGTGCAGGTGGGATATCAGTAACAGGTGCTAATGCAAAGTCTCCACAAACAACCACTAGCCGACCGGGAGGGTTCGTCTAAATGCAATTCCAATATTAATCCGCTTGAATTTTTGGCTCTCGCTAACTTTTCAGCCAAAGGTATGAGTGAAGCTTCGACAATCATCGGTACTAATACATCGCGAGTTGGTGCGCAAGAAATGCTGATAATGAGCCGAGATGTTGTGCTCCATGCCTGATGGCGCTTAGAAAAGATTGTCGTCCGGAAACTGTTTTACCCCAAGATTTAAATTGTTTTTCTGTTAAATTAGGGTTATTAAATAAACCCAGCAGTTCAGCGGTCATTAAATTCAGCAGTGTTAGTTGGTTTTGCGGATTTAATCCTAATACAACCCCGGCAGCTGGATATTTACCTTTATTTTCCGGGTCAAGCGTTTGTAGGCGGTAAATGACATTATTTACTTCATGGGTCAGGTCATCTTGAGGCGTGGCTCCGGCGCCAATTTTTTTTATCAATGAATTTGATTTTAGTAAATCTTGGTAAGCATCTTGGCTTAGATTTACTTGTTTCCATAAAAAACTACCTATTACTTGAATTTCAAGTGTCGGTAGCTTTTGGGTTAATTTTTGAAAGTCTGGGGGAGAATAGGATAGCCATTCTTGAGTCAAGTTATCTATAGTTTGTGTCGGAATAAATTTAGGAGTTTCCGGACCCCAAACTTCATCTAAAGAAGCTGGCCGTTTGATGTCATATCCTAAACCTCGGCCTTGGTCTATATATTTTAGCTGCCAGCCGGTAAATCCAGCTTGGCCGGTTAGGGCGGAAAGGACAACAGCAAGTTTGGTTTGGGAATAATTTTGAAATTTGGATCTTTCCGTTAGCGTATTGGTAAAATCCGGACGATTTACATGCTGGATTAAAGCCTGGCTAGCTTTGAGATAAAGGTCAGCAACATCATTTCTTTCTAAATTCACTAAATCAGCTGCTTGAGGATAACCAGTGTCTGAATTTGGGTCTAATGCTTGTAAAACCTGAAATAAGTTCACGGTATAAAATTTTAAACTACTTAGAGGAGTATCTGTGCCGATTTGGATTTTTAGACATGGAGCTATTTTTTGATAGCAGTCATAATTGACACGGGCATCTTTAGCCAAGAATTGCGCCAATTCTCCGGCTATCCCGGTTACTGATTCTTTGGGCATAAGCTCATCCGGTAAAATTGATGGTAAGTTTCGCCAAGCCTCTAAAGAAGATGTGATTTTTAGCTGTTCAACCATACATTTTCCTGTTAAATCAAGCTAATTGTAGCAAATTCACCAATAAAGTCAAAATTGTAACCTTATTTTTTAGATAACGGTAATTTTTTAACTTTTACTTCCTGGTTATTTACTGAGAGAAAAGTGGTAAGATAAATTAAATATGTTTACTCTTCCCGATTTATCTTATCCCTACAATGCGCTGGAGCCACACATCGATACACGCACGATACAGATCCATCATGACAAACACCATGGGGCATATGTCGCAAATCGCCAAAGTCATCACTGATAATTTACAATTAGTCAAAATTCAGGAATTAGCAAAATTATTGATCGAAGAAGCAGTTAAGCGGCGAAAACAGGACGGTTACGGACTGTTGCTGATTCATAAAACATAAACTTAAGCATTTTTCTTGCAATTTATATGGGGTTTGCTTCATAATAAATCCAATAACTAAATTTTATGTCAGCTGATATCTTTGAAGAACTTCATGATGAAAAAACTCCGCCCAACTACAGTTGGTTTAACGGTAAAGACTGGGTGTCATCAACTTCCGGAAAATTTACATCTGTGATATCACCGATAGATCATTCAATTGTCGGTACTGTCCCAATCGTGACGCAGGATGAAATTGATGCGAGCATCAAACAAGCCCATCTGGCGCAAAAAGCCTGGCAGGAAAAAACACTCGTAGACCGGGGGAAAATATTGAAACTAGCTGCTGACTGGATGCGTGAACACGAATTGTATTTGACGTCACTGCTGGTACGTGAAATCGGCAAGCCCGTCGATGAAGCGAAAGATGAAATACTCCGTTCTGCCGATATGATCGATTATTTTGGCCACGAAGCACTGCACATGACAGGTGAACAGATTCCATCCGATGCTTTTCCGGGATATGACAAGCATAAAATTTCCATCATTGAACGCGTCCCCTTAGGTGTAATACTGGCCATTGCCCCTTTTAACTATCCGGTAAATTTAGCCGTTTCCAAGCTCGCTCCAGCCCTCGTTACCGGCAACAGCATCATTTTTAAACCTCCTACAAGCGGTGCAATTTCAGGATTACATTTGACTCAAATTTTCCGCAAAGCCGGGGTTCCTGATGGAGTGCTGACGACGGTAACTGGTGGGGGAAGTGAAATTGGTGACTATTTAGTTTCGCATCCGGGTATTAATATGATTACCTTTACTGGTTCATCTCAGGTAGGCCAGACGGCCGCAACTAAAGCTGGGATGATTCCACTGTTATTTGAATGCGGCGGCAATAATCCGGCAATAGTGATCGCCGACTGCAATCCCGGGACCACGGCTCAAGAGATCGTAAAAGGCGCGTTTTCTTTTGCGGGTCAGCGCTGTACTGCGATTAAATATGTATTAGGTTTAAAGCCGGAACTGGATCGAATTCTACCCATGGTTGTCAAAATTACCCAAGAAACGATTCATATGGGAGATCCGAGGAGTCCGGAGACTAAAAGTGTCGGACCTCTCATTACTGAGTCAGCGGCTCAGGAAATTGAGGCCAGAATCCGCATGGCAGAAAAGATGGGAGCCAAGATTGAACTCGGGGGAGTCAGACAGGGCAATTATTTAGAACCGACCATATTGTCTGCTGTTACATCCGACATGGAGATTGTAAAAATTGAATCGTTTGGGCCGGTTGTATCTTTTATTGAGGTAAAAGATATGGAAGAGGCGATTGCCATCATTAACTCCTCAACCTATGGCTTACAAGCGGCTATTTATACCTGTGATGAAGGCACGGGTTTAAAAATTGCCGAAAAGCTTGATGTGGGGACCGTATGGATAAATAGCAAACCTCAACGGGGGCCGGATCATTTCCCCTTTTTAGGCATCAAAGGCTCAGGAGTTGGGATGCAGGGGATCAAATATTCGCTTGAAGCCATGACCAGGCTCAAACCGGTGATACTCAACAAACCTGAATAATGTTAACCTGTAAAATTACGTCGGAATGTCTATAGGAGGCTCAATTAGATTTAAATTAATGACTGAAACTTCCTGTCCAGGTGTAGCATTTGGAGGTGTTATATCGTATACCGAAGCTTGAACAACTTCTCCACTCGGCAATTTTACGTCGTAATAGGTATCCTGTCTCATCGGTACTACCCTTATAACAATCGCACGGACTATTGTTATCACTTCTATTCCCATTTCTATACCTCTTTTGGCAAATAGTACCTGTAGACAAAGTCGATTTGCGCATCTTTAAATTTAAGCGATTTGAGAAATGTTCTAATCTGCAAAATCGATTTGCCTTCTTTTAATAATCTTGTTGAAATTTGTTTGATCATTTCCGTGTTTTCATAGGGAAATAAGATCCACTTGGTGGTCTTTTCGGCAAATAAGTCAGGTTTAAATATCGATCGGGGTTTATAAAACACTGCCAGTGTCGTAATTGATGCCGGCTGACTGCGTTTCAAGTAGAGTAGTGCCCGGACAAATGTCTGTCCCGAATCTGCTACATCATCAGCCAGCAAGATATGTTTATTTTTGATCGATGTCTGCAATTTACCGGTAATTTTAAATTCTCCCTGTGTTTGGATATCAGTATAGCTCTGGATGGCAATCGTCCAGATGGGAATGCGCAAATGGTCTGATAATATATGTCCGAGCGTCAAGCCTCCGCGTGAAATCGCAACTATTAAATTGATCTGATGTTTCTTAATTAAAATATCCTCAGCGAGTGCGCGGATCTGATTTAGATATTTATTCCAGGAAAGGGGTAAATAAGAAATCTCCATATCCATTTCTAACAGGCTATGCTGGTAGTTGTCAACTGAATAATTATTAAGTAAAATATTGGGCATGTCTTCGTTGTTTAATACCGAAATTGAAGCGCAAAAAAAACGGGGAGTGTTGATTATTCTTACCGGTCCCACAGCAGCTGGCAAAGACACGATCATGAAAGCGCTTTTGCAGAAACGGGCGAATCTGATCCGGATGGTGACGACCAATTCCCGTCCGGTTCGAGAAGGTGAGGTGGAAGGCACGGATTATCATTTTGTCGATCGCGAAGAATTTGAAAAATTAATTTCCGAAGATGCGTTTGTGGAGTGGGTAGAGTATTTGGGTCATTACAAAGGCGGACAGAAAAAACATCTGGAAGAAGCTTTGGCATCGGGCAAAGATGTGATTTGGCGTATCGATGTGCGAGGCGTCAAAAACATCCGCACCAAAATTGAGGAAATGGTAGAGGATCCGGAATCTAGCGTGCAGTCTGCAGTGTTTATTTTCCTGGCCCCACCAAATTTAGAAACTCTCGAACGTAGAATGCGCTCAAGAGGCACTGAAAACGAGCAAGTTTGGGCGCAAGGACTTAATTTGGCCAAGTGGGAATTTGAACAGTTTGATGACTGTGATTATTTAATCATTAATGAAGACGACAAACTGGAAGAAGCTATTAAAGCTGCTGAGTCAATTATTGAAGCGACGCATCGATTAATTCTGACATAAACTGCATAAAGTATATCGCACTTGAATTCTTGAAGATTGATATTATCGATATTCTCTGTCTTCAAGACATCTCATAAACATCAATATGATTCCTACTCGAGATCATTGTTACGTCCTGTTTGATAAATTTAAGCTGCCTACCCAGAAAAAAATTCATGTCGAAGAAGTGGCGAAGCTTGCAAACTATTTTGTCAAAAAGTTCGCAGTTGACAGTTCCTGCCTGCCGGCAGGCAAGGCACGCGTCTCAGTTGACGCAAAGTTAGTTGAGGCGGCGGCACTGCTTCACGATATTGATAAAAATGTAACTAAACGACCGGGGGAGCGGCATCCGGATACGGCAGTGCGAATTTTAAACGAACTGGGATTTACCGAAGTAGCGGAAGTGGTGAGGAGACATTCATTACATGCCATTCTCGATCCGAGGTTGGCACCGCGGACATGGGAAGAGAAAATTGTGTATCTGGCAGATAAAATGACTAAGTATGAAATCATCGGCGTCGACCACCGCTTCAAACTCTGGTATCGGGAGAATTTACCTGCTGACGCTGTGAAACAATTAGACGCAAGTTTTCCCAAAGTAAAAGCACTGGAACAGGAAATATACCAAGTGGGAAAAATTAATTTTACTGATATTCAAAAAGAATTACAATATTCGAACACATGACTAACCAGCTAGATGCTCAAACAATTGAATTTAAACCTCAATTTAAACTTCTAGAACAGATTGGGAAGAAATTTTTAAGTTATACGAGCGTCTTTTTTCTTCCTCTTTTCGCTTTAACCTTTATATTTTCCGGTCAATGGATTTTTGGTTTTATATGTATCGGCCTGGTAATTCTGATAATTCAAGACTTGAGGAGTTATGTACACGATAAAATTGTAATTACTAATAAAAATTTAGAATACACATTTAAACCAGGAATATTTATAAGAATAATTTCTGGAAAGCTTGATTTAAGACAAGTAAGTAAAATGAAACTAAAATATTTTAAAGGTAGATACAATTTATTAGAAAGTTATGCTATAGAGTTCACAATTCCTATCAATAAAGATGAACCGCCTCTATACATCGAAAAAAAGGATTATTTAATGCTAAAAAAATGGGACAATGAAACTGTGACTAAATTAATTAATTTTATTCGGAAACACTTTCCTCATATTATCTGGTTATCTGGGGACAATATGTTTCATCATTTCCTTTTTTAGGGGCTGTGAGGATGATTCTTCCTTTTCATACAGATTTAATTTGACAATATGTACATATTGTACTAATATAAAATATATGACTATTACTGTTTCAATCAGCGATTTCAGACAGAATATATCCGATTACCTGGCCAAGGCGCGCGCAGGTGATACGATTGTGTTAAAGGATGAGAAAAAAAATGAGGAAGTAGCAGAGCTGATAGGAAAGAAAAAATGGGATGCGGTTGCTTTTAGAAAAGCACTACATGAAGCTGCAGGAGTATTTACTGCTAAGAACCATCCCGAATGGCGAACAAAGCGAGATGTGATTCGTTGGGTAGAAAAAAGTCGTAAAGCTGCTGACCGCACGTTCAATGTTTCTCGTTGATACTAATATTTTGATTTGGATATTGCGTGGAAAAGACGAGTATGTCAACTGGTTTGACCTGTCAAGCCAAAAGCATAAACACTCGATTTCCTCAATCACCGTGGGAGAAATTTATCAATATGCTTTCCCTGTTGAATTTGAACGCACAGAAACTCTGTTGAACAAGTTTGACATCTGGGATGTCACAAAAGCGATAGCTAAACAAAGTGGGATCTATTGGAAACTATATATAAAAACATTGCACAGCTTAAGTTTGATTGACTGTATTTTAGCTGCAACTGCTCATAAGTATGATTTGACTGTGTTGACTTTAAACACTAAGCATTTTCCCATGCCGGATATTAAAGTCAAAAACCCGGTTTAAGATCATAAATTATGGTATAATACAAGTCTTACGATGAGGCAATTCTTTTTGGCAGTAGTAATAGGTTTTTTCTGTTTGGGCATGTTTACTTGGGTCTTTGCTCAGGAGACTGTGCCGCTTACAGCTTCACCAAGCCTTACTGCTGTCGAATATGTTCTTCCGTATCCGGGAATTCTGCCAGACCACCCCCTCTATTTTCTCAAACTTCTGCGCGATAAAATTTTAAGCTTTTTCATCACTAAACCAGTACGCAAAGTCGAATTTTATATTCTCAATTCTGATAAGCGCCTAAGTATGGCGATACTTCTTTTGGATAAAAACAAAACTGAAATGGCTACCAAAACCGCACAGGAGTCTGCAGAGTTTTTAGCCAAGGCCGAAGTCAAACTTTTTGATATTCCTGAAGGCGGCGACTTATCACTCAATTCTGTTAAAGATCGATTTGACAAATCGCTAGCCAAACACATCGAAAAACTTCAGGAAACTAAAGCTCGTACGAGCGGGGTAGAATCAGAAAAATTTACTAAAGTCATCGAAGAGCTAAAGCGGCTCCAACAGGATTTCAACCGCAGAAAGTAATC
The DNA here is from genome assembly GCA_023245415.1 of Candidatus Gottesmanbacteria bacterium. Lineage (GTDB taxonomy): Bacteria > Patescibacteriota > Microgenomatia > UBA10105 > UBA10105 > JAHFKJ01. The sequence continues at coordinate 55,313 of JAHFKJ010000006.1, forward strand.
ACTATTTTTTAAAACAAAAGAATATATAGTTCGAACTATATATTATAGGTTTCGATTTCTTAATACTTCCTTGTCCATTTGTCTAAAAACTAAAATCGTTAATCTACGGAAACCAGATTAGGTACATTCTTTATTATGGTAGACGGTTTTAAGTTTTTTTATATGGATTTCTTATCGCATTTAGAAAACAGATTGTGTTCATAAGAATTCTTATGTGCCAAAGGGTTTAAAATCATAATTATATATAAAACCGATAGAAAATTGATAAGCACAGGATCGTGCGTGACAGAATAAGTGATATATTATGATATAAAGTGTAGTCTTGACCACCTTCATTTAGTGTCTTACTATCATGTTTGGCCCTACGTATAGTGTGTAATATTTCACGAGTAATAAGTTGACAGCTTTCAACTTACAGCTAACAGAAGAATAATCAGTTAACTGTAATTTGTTAATTATTAACTGTAAATTAAGAATGAAGTGTCCATACTGCACATCGATTACGACCGAAGTAGTAGAGACAAGAGATAGTGAAGATTTGTCAGTAACCAGAAGAAGAAGAGAATGTTCTAAGTGTGGAAAACGATTTACGACATACGAACGGATTGAATCTGTGCCACTTACCGTAATTAAAAAAGACGGATCCCGGGAAAATTTTGAACGGGAGAAATTAGGAGGAGGAATTCGCAAAGCTGCAGAAAAAACACAGGTGACGCATACGGACATAGAAACTATCGTAAATGAAATAGAGCGGGAACTGAGAAGCGCTGATTCAGTAGAAATTGAAAGTAAACTTATCGGGGATCTGGTAGCCAAACGGCTCAAACAAAAAGATAAAGTGGCATATATCCGGTTTGCCAGCGTTTTTAAGCGGTTTGTTGATCTGGAAGAGTTTGAAAAGGAATTACATAAATTACTATAAAAAGCAATAAGCGACAAGCTATAAGTGACAAGAAGAAATCATAAAAATTTACCTGTCACTTCTCACATGTCACTTATCACTTATCACTAACGTATGCAACTCACTGGAATTCGCAACACCGTATTTCTCGACCGTTATGCACTGAAAGATCAGTCGGGTAAACCTATTGAACAAACTCCTGAGGAAATGTGGGCAAGAGTCGCCAGAGGCATAGCAGGGGTAGAGAAAAAAGCCGATCGAAGAGAATGGGAAGAGAAATTTTATAAAGTGATGGAGGATTTTAAATTTTTGCCGGGAGGCAGAATTTTAGCTGGTGCCGGAACCGGTTTTGACGTGACGTATTTCAACTGTTTTGTAATTCCTAATCCTCCCGATTCCCGTGGAGGTATCATGGAGAATCTAACTCAAATGATTGAAATCATGGCTCATGGCGGAGGAGTCGGTCTGAATCTATCCAGTCTTCGTCCTCGTGGGGCACGCGTCAAAAAAGTCAACGGGTTTTCCTCCGGGCCAATGAACTGGGCAGAACTTTATTCGCTGGCGACAAAAGATATCGTCCAACAAGGCGGAAGCCGCCGCGGCGCCCTAATGGTTATGATTCATGACTGGCATCCAGATATTGAGGAATTTATCACGGTAAAGCAAGATCTTACCAAAATTAACGGTGCCAATCTTTCCGTATGTGTCTCCGATGATTTTATGCAGGCAGTCAAGGAAGACCGGAATTGGGATCTCAAATATCCTGATCTCGAGGATCCTAGCTATGATGCAAAATGGGATGGAGATATTCATGAGTGGGAATCACAAGGTGGTAAAGTTAAGATACACAAAACAGTAAAAGCCGTATACTTATGGAAATTGATCTGTACCGGCGCTTGGCGCAGTGCCGAGCCAGGACTGCATTTTCTTGACCGAAGCAATAAACGGTCAAATACCTGGTATTTTGAGAAACTTCTGGCTACAAATCCGTGCGGAGAGCAGCCGCTTGGCGCATGGGCGGTGTGCAATTTGGGGGCTATGAATCTGTCGGCATATGTGCGAGAGGATGATCTGGTACATGAAAAAGCAGGCTGGTTTGATTATGATGCATTTGGTCGTGATGTGAGAGTAGCAATACGTTTTTTGGATAATGTAATTGATGACACTCACTATTTCTTTGCAGAAAATGAAAAGCGAGCCAAAGAGGTGCGCCGGACTGGCTTAGGTATCATGGGTATTGCAGATGCCTTTATAAAGATGAAAGTCCGCTACGGATCAGAAGAATCAACAAAAACATCAAAAAAGATATTTGAAACACTCAGAGACAATGCATATATTGTCTCTTCTGATATCGCAAAAGAAAAAGGTTCTTTTCCAAAATACGATAAAGCGAAATTTCAACTAGGGTACCATATCAAAACTTTACCCGCAGCGATTCAAAATAGAATTATCAGACAGGGGATTCGAAATGCAGTGCTTTTGACAATTGCTCCAACCGGAACTACCAGTCTGATTGCCGGAGTTTCCAGCGGAGTCGAGCCGGTTTATGAATTTGAGTATCTGAGGCGGACTAAAGTAGGTGAAGCAAAGATGTTTCATCACTTGTACGACGAATGGAAGCTGTCACATCCCGACCAGGCACGGCCGGACTATTTTGTCTCAGCCAACGATTTGACCCCTGAAGATCACGTCAGGATCCAGGCAGTCGCACAGGAATATATTGATTCATCGATTTCGAAAACAGTTAATGCTCCAAACAGTCACACGGTTGAAGATGTCATGCGTCTCTATATGCTTTCATATGACATGGGACTCAAAGGCGTCACCTATATGCGTGAAGGATCAAGAATAGGAGTTTTGGAGCGGATAACTGAGAAAAAGGAAGAAGTTAAATTAACCAATGGTCACAGCATAAACACAATTATTCCACAGCCTGAAATAAAACCCCGCCCCATGGTAGTTCACGGATCGACTTACAAAATGGAGACGCCGGTGGGCAAAGCATATATTACGGTCAACTCAAATGGCGAAGGCCGGGATAACCCGTTTGAAGTATTTGTAACAGTTGGCAAAGCGGGAACTGATGTACAGGCCATGGCAGATGGACTAGGGCGACTGATTTCATTGATTTTGAGAATGGCATCGCCATTGTCCGAAAAAGAGCGGGTCAAGAAAATCATCAATCAATTGAGCGATATTGGCGGATCCAGGCATGTAGGATTTGGGGAGCGGCGTGTCCGCTCTTTGCCTGATGCTATAGGAAAAGTATTAACTGAACATATCAAGCAGACTAATGGGCATGTGGTTACAGCTAATGGTCATGCCCAAGCAGACGGTCATGTCATAAATCATGAGGCGTCACCATTGCCGATTGTGCCTTCAGCAGGTCAACAGCAATTGTTTGTAAAACCGGCTGAATTTGACCTTTGCCCAAGTTGCGGAGAGGCAATGCTGGCACATGAAGAAGGCTGCAAAAAATGCTATGGGTGTGGATATAGCGAATGCTAAATCAATATAAAAATTTAAAAAGATGAGGAGGTCAATATGTCTGAACCAATACCACCTCTGGGGGCAGCACCAGTTCCAGTAGAAGCACCAAAACCAATGGGGGGGAGTTTAAGATAGCCTACCTGAGTAACAAGGGAGGATTAAGAATTGCTGCTACAAAATTCTGTCCAGAGATAAGTGTAGCAGTAGCAACTGATGAAGGATTAAAAGCAGTATTAGAGTCCTGGGGGCAAGTTATGAAAACTGGCTTACGTGAAGTTGCAAGTCGAGATGTGTCTGACCAACATATTACTGCAGTATTAGATAGATTTTTAGCAGAATATAATCCGGAACTAAAACAGAAACCTGGAATTGAGGTAACTACCGGAGCAGGTTAAGGTCGGTTGGCAATCGACGCTTCTGGAATAAATCAAACGGTTGAAGATGCACAAAGTCTTGGTGTAATTAAGTAACCCGAAATACAAAAAATCAAATGTCATTTCGAGGTGTACGACCCGAGAAATCTAGCAAAGCGTATTTTAATATTTATACGGTACTTCGTACCTAGATTTCTCAGTTCGTTCGAAATGACAAGATATTTAGCTTCAAATTATTATTTAATGTAAATTAAGCAGGTATCACCTACAGAAGTTATGCCCATATATACCAAAACCG
>JAHFKJ010000030.1 GCA_023245415.1 Candidatus Gottesmanbacteria bacterium
GAGGTGTTACATCGTCGGGATGCGCCGTATGGCGCGTCCCTCCCTCCTACCCTAGACAATTGGAAACGTCTTCCCAATGTCAAGATACAGTAAAGCTCCACGGGGTCTTTTTGTCCATGTGTGTGTAGGCCGCATCTTCACAGCCATTTCAATTTCGCCGGGCAACGGCTCAAGACAGTTGCTAAGTCGTTCTACCTTTCGTGCGGGTCGGAACTTCACGAACCAATCAACTATTGCTAGTTGCGTAGACTATATCTTTATTAAAGAAGTGAATATAAATACATTCGTTCCTAATAGATATGTAGGAAGATTTTCACTTTTTAATACTGGCGTATGAGGCATAATTTACCTCTCAATCTCAATACAATTATTATATCGTACTTCGATATCAGTCGTTACGGGGTCAATCCCGATTCAATCGGAACGACTTCCCACGGTATCATCCCTCTATAAGGACTTCACCGTTATAAGCCAGTTTTTAATGTCGGGCTTGCACGATCCGCTTACCCGACAAGGAACTTCGCTCTATTTAGATTGTTGTCACAATCTATTTGGACTATATCTTCCCCAATTTAATCGGAGTCTGACGTATAGTCTCTGAGGATTCATAAAACTGTTTTTTAAAAGTTTTTAAACGTTCAACTCCTTCCTGGGTAAAATGAACGTTTTCACACATTAATTGAATTACTGCTTTAAACATTTCAAAATCTTTTCTTTTTGCAGTTCGTAATGGATTCGTTTAAAAAAACGGAATGATTATTTCTCTTAAATCTTTAATTGTTCGAACGCAATACCGATAAATATTTTCTCTATGATTATCATTTCTACGATTAACAAATACTCTACCAAACAGAAAGAAATCTTTTATTTCCTGGAGAGCACTTACACTCTTTTCTCCTTGGGTAACCACAAATTCAGGCAATACTTGCCATCCACTCGTAGTTGTTCGGTTCTTAAAGATAGATATTGAGAAACATCCTTCACCATCTACAAATCCCACAATCCAACTTGCAGTTTTAAGTCTTTCCTGCTGATTGTCTCTACCGGTATCATTTTCACTTGGTATATCTATGGACAACTATTACCATAGTAGATCCGGATTCACAAGAGTTCCCAGCATATGGTCAGTTTTTTTTCGTCAATCATTTTTTCCCTTTAAATGAAGGCGAAAGAGGTTTGAATACCTCACTATGGCAGCGATCCGCTAGTTGGCGGACTACCATAGAACAGTTATAGTTACTGCTGCCATTCACCCGGGCTTGAGTAACATCCTTGATGTAATCTCAGTCGCCACTCTTAACCTACGGGCATTGGGCAGGTGTCACCCCCTATACTTTGCCTTTCGGCTTTGCAGAGAGCTGTGTTTTAGTTAAACAGTCGCTTAGCATCTTTTATTGTAACCCCGATTGCTCGGGGCAAGGCATCTTGCATAGCTTACGCCTAGTTTTTGTTGCCGAGTTCCTTGAGCCATTTTCACCCGATTGCCTTGGTATACTCTACCAGTCCACCAGTGTCGGTTTGCGGTACGGATTTATATATGCACGTTACGAATTTTTTCTGGAAAGATAAATGGGATCCCACTTTCCTGTAATAAAACAAAATCGCATTCACCACTCAATTAATCATCTTGACGGATTTTCCTATCAAGACTATTTCGTGGACTTAGACCTTAACTTCAATTTAAGGCTAGGACCATCAATCTTTGTCAATCCTTAACGTCTTGATCGCATACACAAAGTTGCCGAATATAAACGGCATGTACATCGAGCTACGCCCCCAAAGGAGGCCTCGCCTTAGATCCGACTTACCCGAAGTCGACGAACGTTGCTTCGGAAACCTTGGACATTCGGCATGAAAGATTCTCACTTTCAAACGCTACTCATACCGGCATTCTCACTTCTTACCGCTCCAGCAAGCCTTACAGCTCACCTTCACTGCAATAAGAACGCTCCCCTACCGCCCCCGATCCGCGAACTCCGTTCGCGATCGGGGAATAATCCAATTTCAAATTTCTAATAATCCAATTTCCAATTACATTGGTACTTATTGGATAATTGGTATTTATTTGAGAATTGGTATTTATTCCCGATTCAGTGAACGCAGTTCACGAATCGAGGACCTTCATCTTCGGTAGACTGTTTGAGCCTCGATCATTTTCGGCGCCCAACACTTCGGCCAGTGAGCTGTTACGCTTTCTTTAAAGGATGGCTGCTTCTGAGCCAACCTCCTGGGTGTTTTAAGTATTGGACTTCCTTAACCACTTAACAAGTCTTTAGAGACCTTAGATGGAAATCTGGGTTGTTTCCCTCTCGAGACACGCGCTTAGCCGTATATCTCTGACTCCTATGTTCCACTTATCAGTATTCGGAGTTTGATTGAAGTCGATCCACCAAAGGCGGACCGACCCCATTCAGTGCTCTACCCCTGATAAGGATAAACATAGAGCTATACCTAAATATATTTCGGGGAGAACCAGCTATCTCCGGGTTCGATAGGCATATTACCCCTAACCACAAGTCGTCTCACAGATTTGCAACTCTGACGAGTTCGGGCCTCCTTCCGGCTTTCGCCAGATCTCACCCTGCTCATGGTTAGCTCACCCGGTTTCGGGTCTATCATATACTACGCTCGTGCAAAAGCACGAGATGCGCCCTATTCAGACTCGCTTTCGCTGCGTCTCTTCCCTTTTAAGGGATTAAACAAGCAGTATATGGTAACTCACCGGTTCATTCTTCAATAGGCACGTGATCAGGACGTACCGTATGGTACATCCCTCTCACTGTTTGTTAGCCAACAATTTCAGGTACTATTTCATTCCCCTTCCGGGGTGCTTTTCACCTTTCCCTCACGGTACTAGTTCACTATCGGTCTTGTCTTGTATTTAGTCTTAGAGCGTGGCCGCCCCAGATTCCCACGGGCTTTTGCGTATCCCATGGTACTTAGGTACAAACTAGAGGTGTTTCGGGTTTCACGTACACGACTTTCACGTTCTGTGGTTTGCTGTTCCAAGCAATTCTGCTACCCTCCACACTCCCATATCGTCTGCCCTGCAACCCTCCGACTTACGTCGGAGTTTAGACTGTTCCGCTTTCGCTCGCCGCTACTGACGGAATCGCAATGCTTTCTTTTCCTCACCTTACTTAGATGTTTCAGTTCAGGTGGTACCCCTCTTGAAACTAATAAAATCCTTGCGGATCTCTTTGATTTCAAATCGCCCTAAACGGGCGGGTTACCCCATTCGGAAACCGCCGGATCACAGGAGAGAAGCTCCTACCCGACGAGTATCGCCGCTTCTTGCGTCCTTCCTCGGCAAGACAAGCCAAGGCATCCATTGTTGGCCTTATGAGTATTTTTATCCCGACTTACGTCGGAATGAAAGTGACAATCTCAATTCTTTCAAGATCACACTTGAGAATGGAACAAATTCTATTCTTTTGTCAAAGTGCAACTCGCGCGTAGCGCGGGAATAATTACCAATAATCTCCTGCAAAGCAGGATCTGACTCTGCCAGACAATAATCCAATAAATTGATATTGGTATTTATTCTCGCTCTGCGAGCTGTGGACCCGGGGGGGATCGAACCCCCTACTTCTTCATTGCAAATGAAGTGTTCAACCATTTAAACTTCGGGCCCGACCTTGTTTCACCACGTTAGACGCGGTTTCGCCAAATCAGTCAACCGACGCAGAAAGGCGAGTTCTCTCCGGATCACTCTATATATAAATGTAAAGCCTTTGAAAAACAAAAAAGCTAACCCTCTGGTCAGCTGTATAAGTCTTTTAAGATGAAAAGGTCACGCACGCCAATGTTGGCTAGTGTTTAGAATAATTAGATTGCGTGAGTTGCTCATGAAAAAGAAAGATAAAAGACCTCCAAAGGTAGAAAGTATTGTAGCCTGCTCTTTTTAGCTTGTCAAGCATGAAATGACAAATTTTCATCCTAAAATTTTCACTCATTACATCACATCAAATAATATATCTCTATGGCAATACGGAAGCTACACAGGTGACTTTAAGCTGATTTCGGCCAGTTGCACCGTCCCATGTCGTATATAAGCTTCCATTGTTGCAGACTATCATCCTTTCTCCACCTGCCTGCAAAGTCACCGTCTGCACGGTCTCTTGAGCCTGGCTGAAAAAAATATTCCCTGATATATAAATCAGCCAGCCCATGGTCAACGAACAAACAAAAATAATCAGAAATGTATGAAACGGATGAAAAATATTGGTTCCAACTCGCAACATATAAGGCATATATACCTTACACAACATAGAAAGCAAATGTCAAGGATATTTGATTCTAGACTTAAAGAAACCGTATAATTAAAATTTATGGCACATAAATACGCCTACCTCAATGGTACGATTGTTCCACGCCAGCAAGCTTCCATTTCAGTCGATGACATCGGACTCCTGCGTGGACTTGGCGTATTTGATTTTATCGAAACAGTCAACGGCAGACCGTTTCTCCTAACTGAACATTTACTCAGACTGCGCGGTTCCCTTTCATATGCCAATATACATCTCTCTTTGACTGATAATGAACTGAATAATATTATCTTTGACCTGATTCAAAAAAACGGTTTTAAGGAGTCGACGATTAAAATCGTCGTCACCGGTGGAAAAACTCCGGATGGTAAAAGTTACGATAAAAATTCTCCGACAATTTTTATATTGATCGACGAACTTTCCCTTGCATCAGTAAAAATGGCCGAATCAGGTGTGAAACTGATTACTCTTGAATACATCAGGGAAATTCCTGAGGTAAAAGTCCTCAATTATTTTATGTTTATCAAAACCAAACACACGCCCCAAGCTCAAGGAGCCTTCAACGTCCTTTATAAAAAGGCTGGTCTGATTACTGAATGTGCTACCTGCAACTTCTTTATTTTCAAGGGTAACAAACTTATAACTCCCCAGAGGAATATATTGAAAGGGATTACGCGCGATTGCGTTTTAAAACTCGCTCAAGGCATTTTTCCGATTGAACTACGCGACGTACAAGTTGAAGAGTTGAAAGAGGCTACGGAAAGCTTTTTGACGGTAACAAGCGTCGGCATTGCCCCGGTATTACAAATCGATAATCTCGTTATTGGAAACGGCAAAATCGGTTCTAATACGCATAAATTGATGCAACTCTTCCACGATTTCGCAGCCAAAAATTGACACATATCCGGAAATAATTCATACTCTTTTTATTGAATCATTCTGCCAGAATTCATCAAAAAAATCTCACGGTATTGACCGTAATTGCGCTCTTACTTTTTTTGACAGTGGCAGGTTTACTCTACTATCAAAACTCGCTTTTAAAAAAACAATTGAGTTCACTCACGATCTCTTCCACTTCAATTCCGATTTACTCATCACCTGTTGCCCAACAACTCCCGACTCCAAACTCATTTTCCGATTCCTATCCCACACCAACTCCAGTTGACACAACTTCCTGGAAATATTTTATATCGCAATCCAATGGTTTTTCCCTCCGCTACCCACCACAATGGAATCTCGGTCTAGTGTCTAATGGAATAAGTTTGACTCTTCCTCCAAATCCAAATTGTTTACCACCGCATGTATGCGGTGGTGTTGAACCAGGCCCTATATTTATTCTTTTGGAAAGCAACTTAAAAAGCTATTCTCTTGACAATTTTGCCATATTCTACTTAAAAAAGAGATATCCCGAAATAACAGAGCCTGATTATTTTAATATTCCAATTGATTATTTTGAAGAGGAAATTAGACCATTGATTAATTCTGGAATTTCTAAATCTTCAATTGTTGTAAAGCATCTTCCAGGTGAATGCGGGGAAGTTTACTTGTTTATTTCTAGATTGGATAAAATATTAGTAATGGATTTCAACTGTATAGACATGAACATCCTCTCCACCTTTCATTTCCTGAACTAACAGTAACTAATTGTACAAGATGTGATCTTGACATTTTGTACAGAATCACATATACTGACTGTATATGCCCAGAACAATATCTGCAACCGCAGCTCGCAACAATTTTTCTGAATTACTTTCGCAAGTTCTCTATCACCAGGAAGAGTTTGTCATCGAACGCAAAGGTAAACCCATCGCTGTCCTTATTCCCAAAACCACCATTGCAAAGGGTAAAAAAAATCTCTCTAAAAAACTGGCAGCAGTTTTACCCAAATTATCCTTGGGTTTGAAAAATTGGAATCAGACTAAGAATGTCTTGAAAGACCTGCACAACCCCAACCCATGAAATTGTATCTGGATACCAATGTTTTTTTGTCTGCAACAGAATCTACGGATCCATTTCACAAAATAGCTTTACAGCTGTTTGAGAGCCTTGAAGAACAAAAAAATACTGCAACCACCTCGGTGGAAACGTTTCAAGAAATCGTGTATGTGGCAAAACGACTGAAAAAATTGTCGCTTGGAATTGAGTTATGTCGCCAACTACTGCATTTGATTCCCGATCCGTTAGCAATTGATCAACCTGTATTGGATGAGTTTTTATCTTTAGTGGCTAAATTTAGCAGACTGGATACGCGCGACTGTCTGCATTTAGCTGTTTGTATCGAGTGCAAAATTCCCTACCTGATCACAGAAGACGTGGATCTGCGCAAATCAGATATTCCTAATCTCAAGATTATTTCGATCAAACAAGCACTGGAAATTTGAGCTTTGACTTTAATTGACCCTTAGATTAATAATTGATAAATGGACAAAGAAACTGAAATTTTGAAAACAACGCCGTATCACTCCAAATCCCAGCTTAATCTGGTATTGACAATGACTGGTGTCGTCTTAGTGGCTTTATTGGTAACTCTCTACTTCCAAAACCAGCAGCTAAAACAGGAACTGAACATGCTTAAATCTGTTCCGTCCAACCAAATCACCATCACACCATCACCGGTGACAGCGATGAATCAAGCTTTATCCCCAATTCCATCTGTATCAAGTATAAACTTTACTGTACCGGCAAACTGGAAAACGTATACTGATCCGTACGGGTTTACTGCGAAATATCCTGATTATTGGTCAATTAGTTCGTTCATCATCAAAAAAGGTGAAGAAAAAAATCGTCCTACACGATACACATTAACTGCAAAACAGGCAGATATTAAGGTAATTGACTTTGATAATAAAGACTGGACGATTGAAGTTACTGCATCTAATTATGTTGATGTAGATTTTTGCGGTTCAACGGTTGTACCTGAAAATTTATTAAATCAAAAATACAAACAAGTTTATGTTTTAGAAATACCAGCATTTAGGTTAAATCTCGAAAATGGCGACTACTGGTCTACTGGAGACCAACCAGATCCACTTCCACAACCAATTATGTTTCCCAAACCAGTTTCCCGTGATAGGTTAAATAAAATCGGAATTAGTGGAAATGCGTATGATCTGCATTGGTGTGTTGAAAATGCGGATAATAAATTACAGCTTAAGTTTGTCTATTATTCGAGTTCTTTCACAAAAAATAAAATAGAGTTTAAAAGTCTTAATATTCAAACGCTTTCAGAAATGGACCAAATCCTCTCCACGTTTAAATTCTTTTAACCTCATTGTATACTATTACTATGACTAACTCTGACCGCCCTTATTTCTTGTGGGATTACAACTTGAACGAGACCCAGGTGCGCCAGATTTTATCCGGCTCCAATGAAACTGACCGTCGATGGCTGCTGGCACGGATCCTCACAAGTGCTGCCTACAAAGACGTCTGGACCTATACCAATCTCGAACAAATAACCAGCGAGTTACCCCATCTGAAGCTGCGTCCATACATCAATTCTGCTTGGACTAGAGCTCTACATGCATGGGGGTATCATGTACAACCTTAAAAATAATCCTATCCTTCTATCATATCAAGTCAAACTTCTGAAAACATTCGTCTCTACGGATTTCTCCAATACTTTTTACCTTACAGGTGGTACTGCATTAGCCGCTTTTTATTTTGCCCATCGCGACAGCAAAGACTTGGTCTTTTTCTCCCATCAAAGCTACAACTCAATAATCCTTGACAGCGTCGTTTACAAACTTTCCCAAGCTACGAACTCGGTCATAAATACTAAAGTTAAAACCGACAACTACAATGAGATATATTTGGAGAACAAAACTGAAGGTTGGACACAACGGATAGATATCGTCGAAGATATTCCAAAACGGTTTGGAAAACTGGTAGAAATAGATGAAGTCAGAATAGACTCACTTGAAAATATCGGTTCAAACAAGATTCTTACTATTTTTGGCCGGACTGAACCCAAAGATTTCATCGATTTGTATTTCATATTGAATAACTCTCAACTGACTTTTGAATACTTATTTCAACTGGCCAAACAAAAAGACCTCGGCCTATCTGAGTTCTATCTGGCCAATTCCATCAGTCAAATTGAAACCATCCGTACTTGGCCGGTAACTAAATCGCCTCTCAATGTAAAGTTGTTGGTCAATTTCTACCAAAAATTAGCTCAAATACTTTACGAACAGATCAAACCTCAAGATTAAATACCATTTAGCATGTACTGGAAATTCGAGCGTTGACTTGAACATATCCAAAGATAAATAATTGATATATGGACAAAGATACTGAAATTTTGAAACCAACTCCGCATCATTCCAAATCCCACCTAAACCTTGCACTGACAATGACTGGCGCCGTCCTACTGGTTTTATTGGTAATTATCTTTCTTCAAAACCAACAGCTCAAACAGGAATTGAATATGATTAAATCTCCACCAAAGATTCAAATTACTTCTCTCACCTCACCTACTTTATCGCCAGCAATTGATCCAACTTCATACTGGAAGACGTATCGTGATAAAATTTTTGGTTTTGAATTCAAATATCCCTCTGAATGGACAGATAAATATGAATTTGACTCTTTTCAGCAAGGAAATTTATTCTACGCTGCCGAAGTTGGTACGGGGAAACAAGAAGGAGAAAGATCGGGAATGATCGTCTCTATTCCTATACAAACCAATTTAGATGCCGAGAAATATACCCAGTTAAATTATTACACAAAAGATGAGGATAAAGTGGTTGAAAGCTCTGACAGGATCTCTCAAAAAAAAGTCGGTAATCTCAATTTTACAAAACTCCTTAGATGTAGCCTGGGATGTGCGGAGATTTACACCATAGTCAATAAGGGTTATGTATATAGTTTGAATTTTATTGCGGAAGAAAAAACAATTGACCAAATCCTTTCCACGTTTAAGTTTACCGATGGCTCCCAAAGCAATGAAAAAATTATCGATGCGAATTTTACCCAAGACTGTAGTATTGTTATCAAAACATCGCAATCAAACATTCGGCTTATCACCGGGTTTGGTCAATCAAAAAATTCACGTTGTTATCAATTTGCATATATCAGAACTTCTCCCTCAGGGCAATTTGTCGCTTTTCAAGATCTTTCTGGCGGCATTGACTCAAAAATCAGCTTGTACTCTCTTGAACGAAAGAGTACATTCGGTTTGGGAGTTTACGGTACATCAAACGTTTTTGGTCTTGAATTCTTGCCCAATGATAAACTTGCAGTTCTTACAGGATATAAAGATACAACTACTCCTGAAGAATCGCTCACGATCTTTGACATTCCTACCATAATTTCTCATATTTCTGCCAATTTTCCAAATCCTGAAAATTTATATGGATCTTATAACCTTGAACCGTTCATGACCCGCCCCGACCTAACCGGACTTGATCACGTCTACGAATTCCTCTCCATAACAACTGACAGCTTATACCTCAAAGACAATCAAGGGGTTATAGGTAAAAAGTTTGATATCAATAAATTATAATCTGGATTGTCCACCTGCTAGGTGGAACAGATATTTAAACTTACACTGCCTAATACTATCTGCTTCCTCTCGCCCCGTGCTCCCAGTTTTACGTTGTTTAAGGATTATCACGACGAATTTACACAGTATAAAATCTGTATCCATATGCTTAATCCAATTACTTAAGTGATGTTACGTACCTAGTTTCAGTAAACTGACATAGTCTCGTGACTAATATGCATAAGGTAAATATATAAAAAAATTATACATTGAAGTAAATTTTGTTTGACAATTTTTCAGGGATAATTCATACTCACCATCAATGAACAGCTCTCACCATGCCTATCACAAAAACCTCTGGGTGATCACCGGGATTGCCACATTTTTATTTTCCACTGTCATCGCCGTCATCTTCTATCAAAACATGCTACTGAAAAAACAGTTAAGCGCACTTACTTTCTCACCCAGTTCAATTCCAATGTCTGCCTCACCAATTCCAGAATTATCTAATGATTCAAATACAGCCAAGTGGAAGACGTTTGCTAGTTCAGAACGAGGGTTTTCACTTAAATATCCAAACGACTGGAATTTTCTTGAACCAGATGCAGCCTATTACCCAAAAGGCCTCGTCTACTGGGTATTTTTTGACAAACAGGCTACCAATCCAGTCTGGCCGTGGAATATAGGCCCGTGGCAAAATGGGACCCATATTCAACCTGGTTTCAATATCATAATTACCAAAGAGGCCCAAGTTGACCTAAATCATACCGGCGATAGCTGCCGGAATGAACACGAGGCATGTATGTTTAATTTTAAATCTACAAAGATATCCTTTAATGGTATACCAGCAATTATAACTGTGACTGATTGGCCTACCCAGGATATTATAGACAACTTAGATAATAGTTTAGACAACAAACCTATACCCTATAGATATATTACTTTTAAGAAAAATAGTCTTTACTGGACCATAGCATATAGCGATACAGATACTAAAGGTAATCAAATTCCTGAATACAACCAAATCCTCTCCACGTTTAAGTTTGCAAATCAATCCTCTAAAATTATTCAAGAACAGGCAATCCAAATCGTACGCAATATACCGGAAGTCAAAACGTGGATGAGTCAGGTTGAAACTGGTCCGCTTCATGGCAAAGCTGTAATTGTGCCAGAATATGGAGACAAAGACAATGTCTGGACAATCCATGCGTATGAACAACTGTCTGACCATACTGCCAGTTTTAACTTTTTTTATGTGGATAAAACTACCGGACAAGTAACCAAAGAATTCAATTATTAGACTATTCGCGCATATTTTGGATTCTCTTCATTTACTTTTTCATAAAACTAAATTAGATCTTGACATTCATTTACTTTTTTGATATACTAAATCTATGAATTACACACTCACTGTATCTTCACAAGGTCAAGTGGTTATTCCCATAAAGGCGCGAAAGGCTTTAAAAATTAAGCCAGGGAGCAAAATAACGCTCAGGGTAGACTCTACTGAACTTCTTCCTAAAGCTACTATTACACCGGACCCAATAAGTTGGGTAAAACAGGTACGAGGCCTGGGTAAACATATCTGGGGCAAGGGAGAGGTTTATATTGAACAAGAAAGAAAAAGTTGGGACGATGTATGAAAACAGTGGCTTTGGACTCGATGCTGTTTATTTACTTATTTGAATCTGATCCTCGCTATATCGCTCTCGTCGATCCTATTTTTGAACAACTGGAACAAGGCAAATTACACGGCGTGACTTCAATGGTGACTCCGCTTGAAATATTGGCAAAGCCAAAGCTTACGTATGAACCAGAAAATTTAGCCATCTTTACCCAATTCTTTACCAAAACTCCCCACCTGGAAGTTGTTCCTATGAGTTGGGAAATAGTTTTAATTGCAGCACAAATCCGTCGTACATATTCTTCGATCAAAACTCCTGACAGCCTTCAGTTAGCGACAGCTCAGGTAAAAAAAACTGATATATTTATTACTCATGATAAAAAAATCCTCAATTTAAACTCGTTTCCGGTAAAAATAGTTCCACTCGAAAACTATAAATAATATACCCAATCAAACCGAATCGTTGACTTTCAGGTTTTTCAAGATAATAATAAATTTATGGCTAAAGAAACTGAATCAACTAACTTTGCGCTACATCGCCAAAAATCAAAACTTAACCTGACTATTGTAGTATGTGGAACACTATTACTCACCTTACTCATCATTCTTTACTATCAAAATCAACAACTAAAGCAAGAATTAAATACGCTTAAATCTATACCGACAAATCAAATTACCCTTCTGCCCTCGCCCGTTTCCTCATCTACATCAAATTATCCAATGGCGAGTTGGGTAACCTACACCGATTCTTTAAATAATTTTTCTTACCAACATCCGCAAAATTTGTCAGTCTATTCCAAAGAACAAATCCAAAAAGATTCGACGCTTCTTCTGGCAATGATTCCAGTTTGTGACAGCACAGTTTCCCTCGCTTGTCTAACATTTCCCAATACAGACTACCCAAATACCAATTTTTCTGGGGCCGGATTTTCTGTCAGTCTGTTGCCTTCTAAAACTACCAAACAAGCATGCAACGACTTGTCAGATACAGTGGGCAATACTCAAACTTTAAGTGAGAAAACTATCAACAACACTGCCTATTCGTACGGTGAACGTGGAAGCGCAGCAACTGGCAACCAACAATCAAGCCAGCTCTACCGCACATTTCATAGCGGAAAATGTTTTGAATTATCAATCAATATCTCTACTGATTCGAGCGATGTAAATGTCCTACCAATTGGTACGGTCAAAACATTGACCAACGAGCAAAGTGACAAAATTAAGTCAAACCTATATCAAATCCTCTCCACCTTTAAATTTTTAACCCCAACCGTTTCGGTTCCAAACACCTGGAAAACTTATCTTAATACTAAAAATCACTATAGCTTCAAATATCCAAGCGATTGGAGAAAAGGCAGTGTTTGCGAAGGTGATACCCAGATAGACCTAGTTCGTTTCGGGCCAGGACTTCTAGAATTTCCAGGATCCGATTGCGGTACCGCCAACATTCCTTCAACTATAATGGTATACGTTACACCTACCTATCAGCCATACTCTGGTGGTCACGTCATCGAACACATGACACTTAACAACATAAACGGTAACTATTACATATATAAAAAAACAGATTCTAAAGAGGCAGGATCTGATGAAACCTTCCAAGCGGTGATTCCACTAAAAAACAGCGATCTTTTGCTAGTCATCGTAACGGGAGCTTATTCTATTAATAAAGGAACTTTTGACGCCATCCTCTCCACTTTTAAATTTACCAACTAAGTCACTTCTTTAACCACATTCTCTCAATTAAGTAGAAAAGCTTTTTTTAGATAGAATTTAGTATTAATTCTTACCTTTACCGGTTGTACTTCTTTATCTTACTTTCTTACACGAGCATGAAAGTAAAAATTATACAAATGTTTTTACAATCATCGGCTGTACATCTTTACGTTCCGGAATGAGCCCACAATACTTTTGCAGTATAGCTAATGAGCCTGAAGTAATGGATTGTCCACCTGCTAGGTGGAACAGATACGCCACCTGTTTCTATTCTAAAATTACCCCAATACAAACTCCTGCCAATTGTCGCGATTGATGGTGTTAAAATGTGACCCCGGATATGTCCTCAACCAGGATGCAGGCGATTTAGACGTTTTGGATGAGAATTTAAATTCAAATCCGTTTAAGTTTCCATCTTTTTCCTCAACCATATCTATCTCTGCCCCACTCGTTAGGCGCCAGAAATAATGTGAGCACAAAACTCCCAAATATGTCTGCCGCTTCATCCGTTCCACAACCAGAAAATTTTCCCACAGCCTGCCCGCATCGTCCCGATCCTTCAGGAAATTGAAATTTCCTATCAGAGTATTGCGAATACCCAGATCATAAAAATAGATCTTATCCATCTTGGTGACTTCTTTGCGTAAATTCCGACTAAAACCAGACAGGCGGAAAATAACGTATGATTTTTCCAGCAGATCAATATAGCGCTCTACCGTAGTCCGGTTAATTTCAAGAGCCGATGCCAGTTCGGTCAAAGACACTTGAGCACCAATTTGAAAGGCTAATAATTTCAATAGATCGTAAATTCTTGTCGAATTGCTGATATGGCCAAATTCGAGCAAGTCTTTATACAAATACCCATTCGTTACATTGCGTAAATAGGTGATACGCGCTTCTCTATCTGGTTTAGAAAAAACTTCTGGATAGCAGCCAAAAATTAAGCGTTCTTCAAGTCCGCTCCTGAGCTCATATGCAGTAAACAGTTGGGCAAGTTCTAATTGAGCTATCGGAAACAGCCGGTAACTATAAATTCTCCCCGTTAATGGTTCACTTATTTTACTCGCCAGATCCAGTGCAGATGAACCGGTCACGATCACTTTAAGTGTCGGAAAATTGTCCAGGATGATCTTCAAACTTAAACCAATTTCCGGAATGCGTTGGGCCTCATCTATAAACACAGCTTCATATCCGGAAACTAATAACTTCATCTTGATTAGCTCTCTACTCGTAAGAGCTTCCCACCAATCACCGCGCTGATCACCATTTAGTATGAGCGTCTTGAGTTGCAGTTGGGCCAGCAGATCATTTACCAGGGTCGTCTTCCCCACCTGACGTGGCCCATAAATTACGATGCCTTTATTTCCCTGTTTGATTTGGAGCAGAATTTGAGAAAATATGTGCCGGTTGATTTTCATATGCTCAGTATACTCTTTTTTGCACTAATTGTCAACTTTAATAGACTCTTTTAGGTTGATTTAATATC
>JAHFKJ010000031.1 GCA_023245415.1 Candidatus Gottesmanbacteria bacterium
ATTGACTTGAGTGGCAAGAAGGGCACCGATATTTTTTTCATATACCCCATTGATGCATAGTTTGGTACAATAGGGCAAGCAGAAGTATTAATTCTGGGTGCCAGTTTTGATACGCTGCCCAAATTATAAAGTCTCAACTAAAAGTAGTAAAATCCAACCATGGATTACAAAATTAGGACTGCTACTCGGAAAGAATTAGATATTGCTGTTGAATGGGCTGCAAAAGAAGGTTGGAATCCCGGGCTGCATGATGCCGATACATTTTATTTGACAGATACTCAAGGATACTACTTTGGATTTCTAGGTGAAGAACCAATTGCATCAATTTCTGCTGTGGCATACGATCAGAAATTTGGATTTATGGGTTTTTATATTGTTAAACCCGAATACCGAGGCAAGGGCTATGGTCTACAAATTTGGAATGAAGCCCTCAAACATCTACCTACTCAAAACATTAGCCTTGACGGCGTAGCTGCACAGCAAGAAAATTATAAAAAATCTGGTTTCAAACTTGCCTACGGAAATATCAGATATGAAGGCAAAGGAAGCGATGACAAGCTTGATGATAAAAATATAGTTTCTCTATCTCAGGTTCAGTTTGATCAATTGGTTAGCTACGATAATCAAGTATTTCCTACTGAAAGAAGACTTTTTCTGCAAAACTGGATTATGCAACCAGAAAGTTTATCTGTTGCATTTATAAATGAAAGAAACATTCTAGGGTATGGAACGGTTAGAAAATGTAGGGTTGGTTTTAAAGTTGGACCATTGTTTGCTGATAACGAAACAATAGCCGACGCTCTTTTTTTCAAACTTAAATCGTCTGTTGGAGGTCAAGAATCAATTTTTCTCGACGTCCCAGAAGTAAACAAAACTGCTGTCAAGTTGGCAGACAGTTACAAAATGAAACCTATGTTTCAGACTGCCAGGATGTACACAAAAGAACAACCCAAAAATGACCTAAATAAGATATTTGGTGTTACCACCTTTGAACTTGGTTAAACCGTTCAATATCTTTTAATTTAAGATAGGTTTTGACTAAACTCTCAAAAAGGTGTTCCAAAATCGGGACAGAGGGCTCACAGAATTTTTATTAATTCAATAAGAATATGAAAGAGTGATGCTAAGAGCGATTATAGGGGTAATATTTAAGATCATTGCTGGATTTATGCCCAGAAAAGACATTGATCAAAATTTAAAAAATGTAAATTTCGAAAGTTGGCTTCTTATGGTTTCACTTCTAAGCATAACCGTCCCATTATTCGCTTATATCATTAATCTTGCATATTTAGTAATAAGCAGAAGACTTAACTGGTTTTCACCGATCCATGGTTGGACTAAAATTTTTCGTAGCACTCGTCCTATCGGCAATCAAAATACGTTTCCACTCGGGGAATAAATAGCCAGCAGTATTGTCTTTCTAATTACTAGTCTTGGTGTAATTTCTCGACCGATTATTGATAATTCAGGAGTATTTTTAATTACTATTCTTGCACTATTTTGCACCTATTTATTGTTTACTAAAATTCTTCCGATGCACTATAATTAAGTTGCGAAATTTGACATCGTGTAAAATAGTATTATATACTTCAATTATTAGATTTTAGCTTTATTTGACGCCAAGTTTATAACTTATATGATATTCAAAATTTTGCCGGTTATTTTTATTTTAGCAATTTATATTACAGTTTCACCAGCTTTTGCCCAATCTCCAGACTCTACTAAAATTCAGGCATTACCATTAACCACTCAATCAGCAGATATCACTAAAATTCAGTCGTTTATCAAAAATATTATAAATGTCTTGGTAACTTTATCTGGACTTATTTCATCAGGTTTTTTTGTTTGGGGTGGATTCGGATATATGAAAAGCTCCGGTGATCCTGACGCTCTGGAACGCTCCAAAAAAACGGTCATTTACTCAGCTATTGGACTTATGATTGTTCTTGGTGCATTCGTACTCTCAAACACGATTACCCAGCTTACGACCCAAGTTTTTGAATCCGGAAGATAAGCGATTTGACCCCTGTCAAAAATAATTGATGAAAGGCCTGTATTTATTATTAGGCCTGCCCATACTTTTAGCACCGACTCCGGTATTCGCTGCGGTTGCGCCTATAGATATCGTTGTACTGACTTCCAACACATTTGCCATGATCACGCTTATTGCCATCAGCGCATCCGGATTTTTTCTGGTGCGCGGGGGCTATTTATACATCACATCAAGCGGTAAACCAGAAGTTTTGGAACAGGCAAAAATCACTATTCGCAACGCGTTAATTGGTCTTGTGATCACATTATCTGCAGGACTGATTGCGAACATGTTGAAAACTGCGCTTATTCCAGTTGTTGAGAAGACCGTCGAATCACATGCTTACTTGCCTGAAATTGTTACTGTAAAACCCAGCGATGGGTTGACGCAGGTGTTGATTGATGCCGTATCCGGATTTGTCCAAAATTTGGTCGAGAGTGCCACAAAACCAGTAGTTGACGGGATCATTAGTTTCCTGACAGCAACGCCTTCATTATTTGGAAATTCAGTCATTAGAAAATTCTGGTTTGTTTCTTTAGGTATAACAGATTCTTTATTTGTTGTTGTAATTGCTCTTATTGGATTGCAGGTGATGAGTGCCAATACCTTTGGGTTTGAAGAGTTGGAACTTAGCCAAATATTGCCCAGGATTGGACTGGCGTTTTTAGGTGCTAACGTATCGTTATTTTTAGCAGATTACATTATTACTATCTGTAATGTATTAATTAACACAATACTCGAAGCTACTGGCGGATTTAACCATATCTGGTTTGCTAATGTCTCACATCCGGTGGCCTTAGTTACCGGGTCGACGCCGTTTATTATTTTGACATTTCTACTTTTATTTCTAATTGTGGCGACTGTTTTATTATTTATGTATATCAGCCGATTGATATTGATATCCGTGGGTGCAGTATTGTCGCCGTTTGTATTTCTCCTGTGGGCATTACCGAAATTCGCCGATACGGCAGAAATTGCTGCCAAAACTTATATTGCCGGAGTGTTCACCATATTTGTGCATGTAGTGATTATACAACTGGCTGCGTCATATCTTATAATTCCCGAAAACTCCAATAACTCATTACTTTCAACAGCTGCAGGTATTGGGCTCCTTCTGACGCTCCTAAAAACTCCGTCATTTCTGATGTCGCTAGCTATGTCTAATGTACACATGAGTTCACTCAAAAAACTGGGACTGCAGATAATCAATGTCATGACAAGTTCATCGGTAAGTCCTACATCAGTTAAGCGCGCTTCCCGACAATTACGAAAGGGGAACCAGTTATGAGGACTACTGTCGTTCCAGCACAAATAACAACTGTCGAGGATAAAATCGCCGGAAACCTCAATATTACTCAAGTGCTACTTCTTATGTCCCCGGTCTTTTTTGGAATCTTGATGTATGCATTTATTCCGCCATTTATGAAGATAGAGTGGTTTAAGTGGGTACTGACATTTCTGGTTGCAATGATCTGTGTGACTCTAGCTTTACGCATAAAAGAAAAACTCCTCCTTGATTGGCTCATCGTTTATGCTCGGTTTAGTCTCCGTCCTGCTTACTATATATTTGATAAGAATGACTCATCATGCCGTGAAATAAGCGCCGACATTCAATCTCAGCAGGAAACTTCTGCATTATCTACGGCTGAAATTACTTTAACCTCACCCAAACCAATCATCTTAACAGTAGATCAAAGCGCGCGTTATGAACAAATAGTGAATTCGGATAAGTATTCTCTGCAGTTTCAACCGGTTAAGAAAGGAGGCGTCCGTGTGGTTATCGAAGAAATCGGGACATAGAGTCAGTTCGCGCTCGCAAATAAAAATTAAGGAAGTTAGAGACGGAATTCTGGTACTACATGGTGGAGACTTCCGGGCTATTGTAGAAACTTCATCTATCAACTTCGAACTTAAAAGTGAGGAGGAACAGGACGTTTTAATTGATAGTTACCAGAATTTTTTAAATTCGTTGCCTTCTCCAATCCAAATATTGATTCGAGTGCGTGAGATTGATATAGCAGGATACATTGACCGGATAGCTCAATCTCAGAAGCTGGAACAGGATGCAGTCTACAAAGAACAAATCACCAATTACAGCAGTTTTGTCAAAAGCCTGGTATGGGGTAATAAAATTTTGTCACGCAGATTCTACATAATTGTCCCCTACCACAGTGATGAGCGACGGTTGGACTTTCTCTATATTAAGGAACAACTTGCATTGCGTCGAGATATCATCGTCAAAGGTTTAGAAAAGCTCGGAATGAAGGCACGGATAGTGGATAGTCTCGGAATCCTTGACTTGTTTTACAGTTTTTATAACAGTGATCAGGTGAAAACCCAGGAACTCAAAGGTTCAACTATTTCTATGCTTTTACAACATACATATGCTTGACGTGTTGAAATTTTTCAATAAAATAACACCTTTTAAAAATAAAAAAAAGGGAAAATCAAATCAAGAGTCATTTATAAAGTCTAAGACCTATTATTTTGGCGATCAGGACGAAATGGACTTTATATCTTACGCTGGACTTCTTGAGCAGAGCACCTACTTAAAAATCAATAATCGATATGTCCGTACGCTTCTTGTGACTGGTTATCCCTATGTAGCTTCAACCGGCTGGCTCAATATGCTGATTAATTTCAACCACAACATCGATATTTCATATCACATTGAGCAAGTTGACCCGATTTCAGCTTTGCCGAAACTCAACCGTAAGATTACTGAACTTGAATCAGTGCGTCGGAGTATGCAGAAAGAAGGTAAAGTAATTGGAAGTGAAATCACCGACCCACTTGAATCGGCTGTCGAACTAAAAGATAAAATCCAGCGCGGCCAGGAAAAATTATTCCAAATTTCTATCTATATGAATATATCATCTGAAACCCTGTCAGAACTTAATAAACTTACCACACTTCTTGAAACAGTCATGTCAACTCGGCTTTTTTATATCAAAAACGCGGTGTTCCAGCAGATTGAAGGATTACAGTCGATTTTACCGCGGGCCCAAAACCAACTCGGACAAAAACGCAACCTCGACAGTTCTTCAGCGGCCTTGACGTTTCCGTTCGTTTCTTCAGAATTTGTCCAAGAATCAGGAATATTGTATGGAATCAACAAATCCAATAATTCGTTGGTCATTGTCGACCGGTTTGCTTTAACGAATGCTAACAGTATTATATTTGCCCAATCCGGATCTGGGAAAAGCTTTACGGCAAAAGTCGAGATTTTACGCCAACTGATGCAAGGAACGCGCGTGATTGTGATCGATCCGGAACGCGAGTATCAGCAATTGACCAAATCTGTAAAAGGTACGTATATACACCTTGCGGCGAAATCTAAAGAAAAGATTAACCCGTTTGATTTTTCGATACATTCCTATACGGATGAGAATAACTTAGCTGAACATATACAAGACCTGACTGAAATAATTGCACTTATGGCTGACGGATTATCTTCCGAAGAGCGGGCTGATGTTGATAAAGCTCTGGTAGAAACCTACAAATTACACGGATTTACTTTAAGCGGTAAACAGACGCAGAACCAGCCTCCGCTTCTAAAAGATTTTTACCATGTCCTCAAATCCAGAAAAAGAAGAATTCTTTGTTCGCGTTTGGAACGATTTGTTTCCGGTTCGTTATCTACAGTTTTTGATTCACATACCAATATTTCTTTGATTAATAGGCTGGTCGTGTTTGATATAAAAGATTTGCCTGAATCACTTAGACAAATTATGCTTTTGGCTGTGGCGAACTTTGTCCAAGCACAGGTTAAATCCGATCCGCAAAAAAGGATACTTGTGATCGATGAAGGTTGGTTGCTGCTGGCGCATAAGGAAAGCGCGCGTTTTATTTCGGGACTTGTGCGCCGGGCCAGAAAGCATTATCTGGGAGTAACGATCATCACTCAGCAAGCCAATGATTTTCTAAATTCAGAATATGGACGCGCGATAGCGTCACAGTCGGCGCTGAGAATTCTGATGAAACAGGATACGACAACAATCAAAAAAGTAGTCGAAGAATTTCATCTAAGTGGATATGAAGAGCACTTTCTCTTAACCAGCGACAAAGGTGAAGCGATTCTTATTGCGGATCAGAATCATGTAGCCCTCAAAGTGGTAGCTTCTGAAAAAGAACATCCGCTCCTGACAACTGACCCCAGAGAGGTATTTGCGCCGACATGAACTGGTATTTTCCCGGGACGAACGAAAGTTTATGGTCATTTCGCAAAGAATTGAAATATGTAGCTTTAGCTTTTCTACTGGTTTTAGCAATGCCAGTATTTGCAGTATTTCTTCTTACACAAGCTGGGATCAATATCATTTCGGACAAATTGGCTTCGGTTGATGCGCAAACTAAAAATATCCAAATCTTAAATCCGGCAAATGGTAGTGTTATCAAGGAGATAAAGCCTCAAGTTACATGGCCGACGACCGGTACTATTACACTTGAATTCGGACAATCGAGCATGTTTCAGGTTTTTCATACCGGAATTGACATAGCCAATCCGCAGGGAAAAGTTGGGGATCCGGTAGTGGCGTTTATGGATGGGACGGTGATCTATGCCGGAGAAATATTTTGGGGTTATGGAAAGCATATCATTATCGCTCATGGAAACAATATTACATCATTGTATGGGCACCTTGATAAAATATTCGTGCATAATGGCCAAAAAGTGGAGCTGGGACAAATAATTGGCCATATGGGGTCGACCGGTTGGTCAACGGGTCCGCATTTACATTTCGAAATTCGGATCTTTGGGATTCCGGTAAACCCTCGAAAATTTCTCAGTTGAAACTAATCTGTTGACGATGGTAACAAAATGAGTATAGATACAGGAGGCGTATCTGTTCCACCTAACAGGTGGTAGACTACAGGTTGGTTCGAAATAAGATGCAACGGGGTCACAAAAAATGCTTAGTTTTCAGACCGCTGTGACAGTCTATCCAAGGATCGTCCCCCTAGACCGCGTGGATTGTTACTTGTACTCTATGGTACTATTTCACCCATGAAGTTTACGAAATATTTGGTCCGAGGGAAACATTTTATGGGTTGGTGGTGGCAGGAGTTGTTGGGAAGAAAATCGACGAGTGAAATTTACAACTTAGTCAGTAAAAATGGCGTGTATGATCTAGCGGTGGATTACGCAGATCGAGTGGCCAGAATTTCGCAAGTTTACACACATATTCCGATAATTCCTAAACACATATTGGATCTGGCTTGTGGAACGGGAGCGAATATCGATGCGCTTCCTTGGAAAGCAACAGCGAAAATTCTCGGCGTCGATAATTCGACGGACATGCTTTCACTGGCAAAGAAACGTTTTGTAACGTACAAAAATATCACACTTCTTAAGCAAAACTTTTTCACCAGTTTACAAAAGAAAGGTTTATATGATTTGATTACTATCACGTTTGCCACACGATTTGTCCCGGTTGAAAAAGAGGTGGAGTTTGTAAAAGCAGTAACTTCGCATATTCGTCCAGGTGGATATTTTGTTATAGTTACCGCAGACGAACCGTGGCCAGTGTGGTTTGGAAAGTTTCTCACGCGCATTCGCATCCCACGCGGATACAACGCCCAAATGAATTATAGATTATATTTGCGCCAGCGTTTCCAACCAGAACTCAACGTTGTAAAAGAAATTATTCCTGACAGAAGACCGTTTGTTTTGTTACGACAAGTTGGGTTGATTTTTCAGCGGATTAGTTAGATACAAAACAGTAAAAGAAATATGATGATCTATTTCACATTTTCTCACATCGGGTGAAATTTTGTATAATAAGTCACATCGATTAAAAATCATTACATATGTCATATATTTCGAATAAAACTGCTGTTCAAACAATAGCTTCGCAAATTAATTCATTTCAGACACGTGCCCGTGAGTTTTTAATAGGGGCAAAATATGCGATGGTTTATTCGCACGAGGAAAAAATGTTAATCGCGCTGCCTCCAGAAAATGCGCTCAGTGCCCAATTTAGCCATGCAACAGATTATGCCTCTGGTGTATTTGAAGGCTCATCTGCCATGGTAAATGAGCGTACAGGAGTTCCCCACGTTATATTGCTTGAAGCTCGAAGCAAACGCTTATTTAAACGCTCATTACCGGCACGCGGATATGCGTCTCCGGTTAGTCGTGAAATATTCAACCAGGCCGTTATGGATATTGTTGCGATTAATGGAATAAGTTTATTCAATAATCCAAATCCCCAAAACAAAAATAAGTATGCTCGGGCGTATATTCGTCCTACGATACATCCAGCACCATTGGAGGGATACGGAATAAGTATGCGTAAGAATTACCCCATAAATGCTGCGATTATAGCCTGGACTTGGCCGGATTATTTTAATCCAGATCTATATACACAGGGCGCAGTCGCAGCTATAACAGGTCATCAGCGTTTATTTCCAATTACCGGAAAGCACGCGAGTAATTATGGAGCAGCGGTTAAAGACGGAAATCTTGCACGGGACTTAGGATCGGATGAGCTTATTTATCTGGCGCCATATTTAATTAATGCGCAAGGAACGACGTATTGGGCTGATCCAGGCGACGTGGATAAAAAATTGCGGGACGGTGTGGTCAGCGACGGGCCGGGTGAAGAATATTTAGCCCTAACAAGCGATCTAAAAACATTAATTTATGCACCAATGCGAGTCAATCGTCTGGGTGGTACTGTACTTCAATATATCATAGACCATTTGGCTAAAAACATTGGTTTAGAAACTAAAGAAGCAGATATCACGCTCCATGATCTTAGAGGGAAAAAATATGCAGCCGTTTGTATGGTTGGTAACGCCGTTAAAGTCACACCGGTGCGGCAAATTAATTGCTACAAGCACGGAAAAATAATCGAAACTATAGAATTATTTACTAAGGGAAATATTTCCCAACCACTTAATATGCTTATTGAGCGTTGGGACAAGGAAACGCGGGGTTTAATCGATCCCAGTCACCCTTCATTGACTTCGTCCGTAGATTTGTCTAAGGGCACGCAAATTCGCGAGTTACTTGATAAGATTTATTACTCCTAAAGTGATTTATTCTACTTCAAGAATGCATCGTGTTCAGAATTATCGGAGCTTTTCTGACCGCTGATTCGGCTTGAGGAATGTAAAAATTAAACAGCACAATGATGAGGAGCGCTAAAACACTAGATGTAAAAATGAGGTTTTTGATATTTCGTGTTTGATCAAAAAAAAACACAATAAATATTGTACTTGCAAATCCTATGAGGGCCAGAAACAGGTAACGATCTAAAGCTAATTTTACCTGACAAGTCGAGTCAGAGTAAGATTGTCCGGGGATTAAATTTAGACAAGGGATCGTAAGTTTGAGAAATGAGGGTAATGAAAGGAGATAAAATCCAAAAACAACTAGAGTAAATATAAGTGATTTTAGTCGATTCATATATTATTTTTCCTATATTTACATTAAACCATATTAGATTATTCCGCCACTCGTAATTAGCATTTCAAATGTATGAAAAATACGGTCTCATACTTGACTTCGTAAGTTCTGATAGCTTATGTTAGTTCTCACTGAGTATTTCAACCTTAAAGGAGGTGATATGTCTTATGAATAGTGTCCCCAGCGTTGTGGCATCAGTATTGAGTAATTTGTTCACCAATATCGTATTGTATGTCCCGCAGTTAATTTCCGGAATTATACTTATAATTATAGGTGTTGTTGTAGGTGAGCTTGTTAAACAAGCTGTATTAGGTCTAGTTTCACTCATAAAAATGGAGCGGTGGACCAAATCTGGAGTTATCGCCAAATATGACGTCCGTGTGTGGCCAAGATTATTGGCAGAAGTATTGCGGTGGATGATACTTATTTTTTTCTTAACCGCCGCAGTCGAAGTTTGGGGAATAAATAAAGTGAGTGATGTGCTCAATCAACTCCTGGTGTATTTGCCGAATGTATTTGTAGCTGTGTTTATGGGTTTTGTGGGATTGGTTGTAGGAAATTTAGTATTTGATCTGGTTAAACATAGCGCTAAGGGTTTGGGAAGTGGGTCTTCAGTGAGTCTGGCCGCTTTTGCACGTTATGCGATTTTGGTCTTTAGCGCACTGCTTGTATTGCATCAGTTAGGAGTAGCTGCGGATCTTATCAGAATATTGTTTACCGGACTCATTGCTATGATGGCACTGGCCGGAGGTCTAGCATTCGGACTTGGAGGGCAGGATTTAGCAAAAAAGATTTTAGCTGAGTTATTTGAGAAGCTGAAAATATAGGTATATAAAATAAGCTAAGTGTGCTGCTTAAATAGAAATGGATACTGCCATCATGTTATAATAAAAAATCCGTAAGAACTTTCTTAAGCGGGATAATTAACGGCGCGTTCGTCTAGTGGCCCAGGACGCGGCCCTTTCAAGGCCGAAATCACCGGTCCGAATCCGGTACGCGCTACTCTGATTATATTATGTTTCCGATACGAGATCACAGTTCATTCAATAAATTTCCGCTGCTTACTTTACTGCTTATAGCGCTTAACGTCTTTATATTTATAATCGAAATAACTCAAGAAAAAATTATCGCGTTTATATACCTGTACGCATGGATCCCAAAACTAATTGATTTTAGCAACTATAAGTCTCTTTTCCCTATCCTATCTTCGATGTTTCTGCATGGAGGATGGCTGCATATCATTTTTAACATGTGGTTCTTATGGATCTTTGGAAACAATCTCGAAGCATTGCTGGGCAAAATAAACTATCTGTTATTTTATTTACTATCCGGCTTGGCAGCGGTCCTGCTGCAATATTTCGCAGATCCGAATTCGACCATCCCGATATTAGGAGCTAGCGGGGCGATTGCCGGTGTACTGGGTGGTTACTTAGTGTTATTTCCGCACGCTCGGATAGAAACATTAATAATATTTATTGGCAAGCGCAGATTGACAAAAATAAACGTCCCTGCTCAATTTATGTTGTTTTATTGGTTTGTGACACAATTATTCACCAATGTGGGAAATGTTGTGACAGGACTTCAAACTCAAGGAGGTGTGGCTTTTTTTACCCAAATCGGCGGATTTGCAGCGGGTTGGATAATGGCGCAAGGAATTAAACCGCGATTATCATCATATCGGAATGATTGAGAAAAACCTGCATTTTTTTGCGCTTGACTTCCGGATAATATTCGTTAAATTTAGGAGTATGAATTCAACGATTCCGCTGGCTGAATTACTTCGTCCTCAGTCTTTGGGTGATTATGTGGGTCAACCACACTTAGTCGGATCTGATGGGATTGTTACCAAACTTATCAAGAGCCAAACGTTGCCTTCACTCATTTTTTGGGGTCCGCCAGGATGCGGCAAAACAACACTAGCGTATTTAATCGCAGCGAATATAAATGCCCACTTTGAAGCTCTTTCTGCAGTTGGGACGAATCTTGACGGTATACGTAAAATATTAGGGGAATCTTTGGAGCGTCTCTCTTCTTTCCAACAGCGAACTATCTTGTTTATCGACGAAATACACCGATTTAATAAAGCGCAACAGGATGTATTTTTGCCACATGTAGAAAAGGGTACAATTATTTTGATTGGTGCCACAACAGAAAACCCCTCTTATGAAGTCATAGGTCCTTTATTATCGCGTTGTCGAGTGCTCGTATTAAGGCAGTTATCAACAGTAGAATTGGTTAAGATTATGAATAATGGACTTCAGAAACTTAATCGAAGTATTAATTCGGAGGCGCGAGCATTTTTACAGGAGGCAGTCAACGGTGATGCCCGTAAACTTCTGACTACATTGGAAGTAGCAGCTGCAATCACACAGGAAGAGAATTTTACTGTCATAACTATTGAACAGGCATTACAGAAGAAGCAATTGCTTTATGATAGAGTTGGGGAAGAGCATTATGAAACCATATCGGCTTTTATTAAAAGTATGCGTGCGTCCCAACCTGATGCAGCTGTATATTATCTGGCGCGGATGGTTGAGGGTGGTGAAGATTCATTATTTATCGCCCGGCGCATGGTGATTTTTGCTTCTGAAGATATTGGCATGGCAGTTCCAACTGCACTTGTAGTCGCAAATGAAGTATTTAAAGCCTGCGAAGTAATCGGGTATCCGGATTGTGCGATAAATTTAGTACATGGAGTTGTTTATCTAGCTTCGTGTAAGAAAGACCGCAGCGCTTATAATGCTTTACAGGAAGCAATACATGATGTGCAAAAGCACGGCAATTTACCCATACCGCTTAATATTCGTAATTCACCGACGACATTTATGAAAGAACTTGGGTTTGGGAAAGGGTATCAAAAATATACCACACAAAGTTTTTTACCTGAGAAATTAAAAAATAAACGTTATTATAATTGTAAAACTCAAGATATGTAATAGGTAGTATAAAAGTCGATACCTAAGCGATAAATTCCACTAGCCTTTGCTTGTATGATGTGAAATTAGTGCAAAAAAATCATGTTATAATTTACCAGCAAGAATAAAATTCGGGCAGACTAAAAGTCTGATTTATGCTACACGTATTTCATGGAAATAATGTCGTTGCATCACGTAAAGAATTGCACTCGTGGCGGGAGAAATATTTAACACAGGAAATCGTAAATTTGAACGGTAAAACGGTTACTGCAACCGATCTAGTTCAGGCTACTGAAAGCACATCATTATTTGGCACTGAAAGACTCGTAATTGTGGAAAACATTTTTTCCGTTCAGTATGTGCGAAAATCAAAAGAAGTAGAAAAATTTGTCGGATTTCTCAAAGCTATTCCGGGACATATTCGAGTCATTTTTTGGGAAGAGAAGGAAATTTCCAAAAGTATTTTAAGTTTAATGCCAAAAAATACTGATATAGCGTTGTTTCGACCCGACCGGCAAATATTTACTCTTGTCGAAAGTTTGAAACCGGGAAACACGCAAAAAATGCTCGAATTATATCGTGTTTGTTTATCTCTTGATTCTCCGGAAATGATTTTCACCATGGTGGTACGGCAAATACGAATACTACTTATGAGTAAAGACCTGGGAAAAAATCTGCCGGATTTATCTCCCTGGCAAATTTCAAAAGTTTATTCCCAGGCGCCATTGTTTACACAGGCTAAGTTACTATATTTATATCGAAATTCGCTGGATATCGATATTAGAATGAAAACTGGATCTGCAGCTTTTGATTTGACGAAAGAATTAGAACTATTTTTAATAGATATGTAAATTCCACAAGGTGTGGAAGAAGGAGGATTAATAATATGCAAGTCCCCGATCATGTTTATAGAGGGTACGACCTTCGTGGATTGGTAGGTTCTGAATTAAATGCTGAGACTGTGAGATTGCTTGGTAAGGGTTATGCGACCTGGTTATTAGAAAGGCGGATTTATGACTGTGTATTGGGGTATGATTGCCGTATCTCCAGTCCTGAGTTTAAAGAAATATTAGTGAAAACTTTAACCGAATCCGGAATTTCAGTTTTTGACATTGGGATGACTTTGACTCAGATTTGTTATTTTGGATGTTATTTTTTCCGGACTAGAGGCATGGTGATGGTGACTGCTTCACATAATCCAAAAGAATACAACGGATTTAAGTTTGGAACTGGATACTCGGAAACCATGCTCACTCAAGATATTAAGGAATTTCGCGATTTAGTCAGTGGGGGACAATTTAAAACTAAATTGCCAGTTGGCAAGCATATCAAACAGAACATTTTTCCCGATTATGTATTAGATTTAAAACGGCGGATTGATCCGATTAAATCTTTCAAAGTTGTAGTTGACTCGTGTGCAGCTACGACCGGGTTATTTTTACCCGAAATTTTACGTGAAGTGGGATGTGAAGTCATTGAACAAAATACAACACCTGACGGGAATTTTCCGGTAGGTACACCTGATCCGACTGAGCGGGTTGTCCAAGAACGTTTAGCCAAGCGCGTGGTATCGGAAAAAGCTGATCTGGGGTTTTCATATGATGCTGATGGTGATCGGATTGGTGTAGTTGATGGTGAAGGAAATATATTGTGGAATGATACACTCGTTTCACTCTATGCCAAAGATATACTAAATAGTTTACCGGGTTCCAAAATTATATACAACACACTCTGTTCAAAACAAGTTGATGATGTAGTTAGAGCCTTAGGAGGCATTCCTATCATTTGGATGACGGGTCATTCATTTATTAAGGCAAAGGTACGTGAAGAGCGTGCTCCCTTTGGGGGAGAATTGTCTGGCCACTTTTATTTCGTTGACAATTTTTATGGCCATGATGACGGTGCAATTGCTACTTTGAGATTACTTGGATACCTCACCCGAGTCGGAGAAACTCTGACTCAGGAAGTGAGTCTGTTACCCAGGTGTTTTTCGAGCCCGGAGATTAAAGTTGGATGTCCTGATGGGATAAAATTTAAATTAGTCAGTAAAAATATAGGCGGTGAAATAAAAAAACTATATCCTCGGGCTCGATACACCGAAATTGACGGCGTAAGAATGGATACCGAA
>JAHFKJ010000007.1 GCA_023245415.1 Candidatus Gottesmanbacteria bacterium
TAGTATTGACTTTGTACTTAAAAGTTTCCATAATCGCCTTATGGACAAAGAAGCTGCACCAAACACATTTGTGATACCCCGGCAAAAATCCCAGCTAAACCTTGCCATTTTTGTATTTGGGGCAATATTGCTCGTAATCGTAATCTTTCTTTACTTCCAAAACCAACAGCTCAAACAGGAACTCATTACACTTAAATCTGTGCCTTCAAATCAAATTTCTGTTCTGCCTTCGCCTGTTGCGTCTGCTGAAGTTGATCCTACAGCAAGTTGGAAAACATATGAAATACCCGACAAACTTTCTTTTAAATATCCGGCCAACCTGGAAGTAAAAGAAGCTGATAAGGAATTTATTAATATATCACCGGTGCAACGCAGTTCTGACTTGGATGTTTACTTTTCAATAGATGCAAGACTACAAAATAACTACGTAAATTATAACCAAGCAATAACTGCAATAAAACAAGATATGATTAATCCAATCGTGACCAATGTCGAAAATGGTGTAAAAATTACCGGCACCGCTGGTCCTGGATATGGTGCGGGCCAACCAATTACGGTTGCACTTTTTAGATTTAATAACGGTGCTATTTCGTTTGAAACAACTTTAACTTCTGTACATTCGACTCCAGAGTTTAAACTATTATTTAACCAAATCCTCTCCACGTTTAAGTTTATAACAAAGGTTAATCATCCCGAAGCGTTAAACCAATATTGTGCCGGACCTAATAACCTGCTTTGTCCAACAGGATATGCATGCAAATTAAAAGTCCTTTATAAATCTGAATTCGGCGGAAATTGTGTTTCAGAATCTGAAACTAGTCCATAGTATCTCACAGAGTTTATCCCGAGTTTGCCGCATGGGTTCGAGATGAAGACGGATGTATGATTCTCTCCAACGCATACAGAAACGCGGCTTTGCGCAGATCGACGTTAAACTTTTCTTTTGCTTCCCAAACATGATGCAACGCTTTTTCCATGTAGGTTTTCAGCTTTTTATTCACCTGCTCTTTGGTCCAATGTTTTCCTTGAACGTTTTGCAGCCATTCGAAGTATGACACCGTCACTCCACCGCTATTGGCTAACACATCCGGGATCACGCTAATCCCCCGTTTGCATAAGATCTCATCAGCTTCAGGTGTAACCGGACCATTAGCCATTTCCAATATTAGTTTGGCTTTTATCTTATGGGCGTTTGCCGCTGTAATCTGATTTTCCAAAGCAGCTGGAATTAAAATATCGACTGGTAATTCTAATAATTCTGCATTAGTAATTGCTTTACCTTTATTCAAATCGCATACTGACCCTACGCAATAACAACCTGCCAGATAACCATTTTTCTGCTTGCATTCAAGCGTCGATTGTGGGTTCAACCCTTCCGGTACATAAATCCCACCTTGCGAATCAGAAACGGCAATTACTTTAAAACCTGCCTGCCCACCAAAGCCTTGGCGAAGGTGGGATTCGTCTAAGAATTTGGCCATGTTAAAACCCACATTACCAAACCCTTGAACAGCGACAGTTAATTTTGGGTTTAGGGTATAGGGCATAGACTTAGGGTTTAGGGAAGAGATGGAAGAACTGGAAGTCAGGTTTTGGTTTTTGTTATTAAGTCCTTGTGCTATCCCCTGTTCCTGACTGGACCCTAGACCCTGCGACCTAATTCCTAGTTTTTCTAGCGTAGCGTACAAAACATATAATCCGCCTTTACCTGTCGCTTCCTCTCTCCCTTCACTCCCACCTTTATTCAAAGGCTTTCCTGTAAATGCTGCCCGAAAAATATCCCGAGTGCGGGTGGACAAAATTTGTGCAGCTCGCATTCGAGGAGGGACTATGCCTCGATGGGCAACTTGAACTTTATCCCGATCGAGTTGCGGAGCAAACAAATTTTCGTCCTCCCGCAAATATTCTGTATTTTGCTTAATAAACTCATCACACATCCATTCCATAATTTGGCTATTTGTGTTGATATCCGGAGCCGGCACATCTTTATATGGACCGATACAATCAGCAATGCTTTTTGAATACGCCCGACTCAACCGTTCCAATTCATTCACTGATAAATCTTTCGGATTGACGATAACTCCCCCTTTACCGCCGCCAAAGGGAAGTCCGGCAACTGCACATTTGATCGTCATCCAAAATGCCAGAGCCTTAACTTCATCCAATGTCACTTGCGGATGAAAACGAATACCACCTTTATACGGGCCTAAAGCGTCGTTATATTGCACCCGGAAACCATGAAACACTTGAGTTAAACCGCTATCTAATTTAACAGGTATCGTTACATCAATAATCCGCTGCGGTTCATGTAGAATTTTTAATTTGTGTACGAGGATTTTCTTGTCTGTGGCAGATTTAGCAGCCAGCAACAAGTATTTCGCGGCAAGTTTTAATTGAGTCAGCGCGTTTTGAAAAGCATTATTCATTTTTTTTTCTGCTATTGAAGCGTTTTGCATAATTTTTCTTACTGATAAGCAAAAGTGTGGAAACCCCGACTGAGTCGGGGAAGCTCCACCTGATTGCTTGAAGTTAGAAAAATTGCAAAACCTTCACTAGCTGTCGTTCCCTGCCTGCCGGCAGGCAGGTTTGATTACTTTCTTGGACAAGCAAGAAAGTAAGAATAAAACAATCTTAATTACCTTCCCGGAATTTTTACTCCCAATTTCGGAAATATATAATCGTAAATTTTCACCACATCATCACGAGACTGGCGGCTTCCCAATATGACCACAATGACATGTTTTCCTCCATTTTCAGCATAAGAAACAAGCGTCTCACCGGCAAAATCTGTCACACCTGGCTTCACGCCTTTGATACCCGGATACGCCCGATCCAGCTGCAAAATATTATACAAAAAGTAAGCTTTGTGTTTACCCTCTCTGTAGGGAAATTCTTTATAATATGTCGAGACAATATTTGCAAATATAGGACTTTCCAATGCGTAATTGGAAAGGGCTAATAAATCCAGAGGGGTAGAAAAGCTGGTTTGACTTAGTGTCTCCCCATCAAGTCCGGTCGGATTAAAAAAATAGGTATCAAACATCCCTAATGCTTTGGCTTTTTCATTCATGGAAATGATAAATTCAACCCGTCCGTCTAAACCTTGGGCCAATGTTTCCGCTGCATCGTTGCCCGATGGCAGAAGCAAACCATACAACAGCTCTTCAACAGGTACCTGTTCGCCGCCGGTAAGTCCCATACTCGCCTCTCCGATTTTTGCTGCCGATTCACTTACTGTTAATTCCTGATCCTTTTTACTTTTTTCCAATACGACAATCGCAGTCATGATTTTGGCAACAGAGGCAATCGGCACTTCATGAGTTAAATTTTTCGATAGAAGAAGCTCGCGTGTATTTCGATCCATCACAGCATACCCTTTGGCTGTAAGACCTAAGTCATCAGAATATTTTGGCAAAAGATTTCGGGGGAAAAAATCGTTGGGCGGATAGACAGTCGTTGTTTTATGTTCAAACATAAACTTGTACTGACCTGATCGCTCTTCGTATCCTTGAGCTAACGGTGAGATTATACCGGGTGTTTTTCCCAAGCTCTTATTAACAACTACCCAACCTAAGACTCCGCTGATCACAACAGTACTGACAACAATAATAATAAGTTTCAATTTCATAGGGGTTTTATACCCTTCTTACTGTAGTTTGCAACTTTTTCGTTAGAAAAATGTTGCTAACTCAGTCTAGAAGGAGTTATACTCGGAACATATACAAATGTGTAGGGTATACTTCTATATCAAATCACTTTGTAAACTCTCCAGTTTTTGTTGCGCTTTCCAGGACGTTCAATTTCCAGTTCTTGATGCACATGAATTTCATTCGGGACAGTTTGAGCTGATAAAACCAGATATGTTTCTTGGGCTTGGTAATCTTTAGTAAATCGTGTAACTGCTGTTTTATCAATTTGATCAAGGCCCACAACATGAACTTGAGATTTATTAAAATAACGAATTGCCATTCCATCAGGCAAAATTCCAATAGGGTTATCTGTCAAAATTAATAAGCGTATATCTTGGTGGCCATCAAAAAACTGATATAGCTGATCAATCCCCCATCCAGATGGTTCACCGGTCAAAAGTTGCCAGTGTTCAATTTCCGGTAGATTTGTTTGTAAAGGATTAAACAAAAGTAACCAATCATTATAAACATACGGAATAAATAAGAAAATAATTACCCCGATTACCCATAATTTTTTCAGCTTCATTTTTTCATATATTTTGACCACTACCGAACTTGTCAAAATCAAAAGTGGCCAGACCATAAACAAAAGATGCCGCGGATATGCCTGCTTACTAAGTAACATAAACGGGACCAGCGGCAGCAGTACAGAACATAAGAGATAAACAACATATCTCTTTTTTGGAACAATAAATAAAGAAATTATACTTAATCCGAGCACGCTAATTCCCAAATATCTAAATATCCAACTATTTATTTGCCAGGCATGGTTGATAATCTGATTAAATGGTGTATGTAAAAATTGCGTTGCACTCATCACAAATTCGCTGTTTTTGTTTGCAATAATTTTAAAATAGTCATGCAAGAATATATACTCAATTCCTTTTGCCAGCATTACTGCCAAAAAACTTAAACTGATAAATTTACCGTAAACGACTCGTGTTTGATTTTCAAAAATAAGTATTCCCAACGGAAGAAATAATATAAAAAATACCGCGCCAGACTTCGTCAGCAATCCTAAGCCAATAATTAGTCCGAGACTAATAGCAATAAACCATCGCTGTCTTAACGCGATATGAATACTTAACAAACTGGCATAAATGCTCAATGTTAAAAGCAACCCATCCATTAGTGCCAACCCGTCGTATATTAGAAAAAAAGGAATAAAGGAATAAAGAATTATAGTAATTAATCCAACTGCCCCGTTAAACAGGCGCTTCGAAATTTGGTAAAGGCCAACCAGGCTTAATCCTCCGCAGAAAACTGACACCACTCTTCCCGCTATGATTGGCTGTTGGATAATTTTAAGAGTTAATGCTACCAGCCAGATAAACAGCGGTTGTTTCCCATCCAAAGTTAATGAGGTATTGCGCCACACCCAGTCATGGGTTACATATTGTGCCCAGTGGATATAAATCGCTTCATCAAAAACAAGGGAAAACGGAAAATAAAAATTATTCGTGTAGATAAAAACAATCCGCCTGCCAATATTAAACCAACTAACATCCAACGCTTATTCATAAAGTAGATCTGATATCATAGTTTTGATGTGTTTATATATTGTAGCTTAAAACCAAAATTGTATTCTCTGCTATAATACTCTCTCCATGCCAAAATTGGGGTATAGAAAAATTGCCGCTCTTTTGGGTTTAACTGTATTTTTAAACCTATTCTTATTCCATTCGATTGGCATCCCGGTATTTATTCTCGTCACTTTGGGAATCTGGCTCTTCCTGCTGGCTATTTTTATTAACCATGGATCATGGCCAAAATTTAAATATTTAAGTCTAGCTGCCTCGGCTTTATTAATAACTAATTCTTTAATTTTGCTTAACCGCGACTATTGGCTGGCGTATGTGTTGATAATTATCTCACTGCTTACAACCTTGGGCTTTACTACATACCTGTTTGCTTCTGGTTTAACGTTTTTCCGCTCAATCTATGAAATGCTGGTGTCTCCGCTTTTGCTTGGATTAACTTATTTTTTCGCCAGTCTGCGTTTACTCTTTTTCACAGTTTTAGAGGCACCAGCATTATTAAAAACTAAACATCTCCCTTACCGGACGTGGATTTCAATTGGAATTGGCTTGATGATTGGTTTACCTATAATAGTCGTGCTTATAGTTTTGCTTTCCCGGGCTGATCCGATCTTTAATCATTTTATTCAGCAAGTATTCAATATTTCCCTACTCCAACGTTTGTTTTTTACTTTATTTATACTAAGCGTTTTTTCACCCCTAATTATATTAAAACGCCAAACAAAAATTTATTCACCGATACCCCAAATTGAATCACTGGCCCTCATCCATGAATTTACGGTTGTTATGGGGTTGGTTGCCCTCACTTTAGGTAGTTTCCTGGTGGTTCAAGCGCCGTATGTGTTTGTCAACGTCCCCTTTGAAACCAGCTTAAGCCAATTTGGCCTGAATACCTATTCTGAATATGTCCGCCGCGGATTTAGCGAGCTCCTTTTGGTCGGAGCCATCATTTATATTCTCGTGTGGGTTGGACTTCTGATGCTGCGGGGTCAGACTGCGAAACGCAAACAATACCTACGCTACACACAAATGTTTGTTTTGGCAGAATTTGCAATTTTTATCATTTCATTATTTCGCCGGATCTGGTTGTATCAAGCTTACCACGGTTTGAGTTTAATTAGAATTTATGGCGGAATATTTTTACTGTGGCTAAGTTGCATCACCTTAATTTTAGTCTTACGCCATTTTGTCAAGCGAAAATGGGTCATGGCAGAAGTCGGGATCACAGTTATATTTGTAATTTTAACCGGGCTGTTTAATGCAGAAGATTTTATCGCCCGTGTCCATCCGCCAACAGTCAATAAGCGCATCGATTACATCTATCTTTCGCGCATGTCAGCTGACGGATATATGGGCTGGAAAATGGCTTTTGACCAGGCGGAAAAAGTTTTGCTCCAATCCGGATATTTGGATAAACCTCTGCTTGACCGTGAAGATCGCCGCGAAATTGCCTATAGCGGCAGGGCTTTGGCATATTTAACATTCAAATACCATAACCTCATCCATAAATATGCCTCAGTTGAAGAATGGCGAAGGTACAACGAAACGATTTACAGTTATCTTAAAAGTGTTCTACAAAAAGAGTCAGATTATTTAATTTATGAACCACGGGTTAATAATAAATATCAAATTCCTTATATCACAGGAACATTGGTCACAAACCCTGCATTGATTGAAAAAGAATTAAAACTTCTGGATGAACGCTTAAATAAATTAAACCAGCCTCAGACGTACAAGAAACGCGAGATAAACATCAGTTTTGGTATCTTATATAACCCGACATATTTTCAAAACAAACCTTGTGATAACCAGAATATTGGAGTCTACTGTCAATACAGTATATTTTGGCTTGATGGTGAGACTAGTACATGGGATACTTTTGAACCAGGAACACTGGATTATACCTTTGCCTGGAACGGATCGGAGTTTTCAGCCTATGAAAAGATGAAACAGGAGATGCCAATTGAAAAACTGTTGCAAATGCAGCAGGCTTATTATTCGCTGTATTACAAAATTAATGGCCAACCTGAAGCTGAACGTGACTACGACATCGACGTGTCATTTAATACACCGCTCTTGGGAGATTGAAATTTAAGTTTTTAATCTTGCGGTGCCTGCAAAATTAGTAAAGATACTTTGTGCAAAAGTAATTATATCTTCATCAGGTCTAATTTTCTTTAAAACAGACGTTAATATATATTGCTGGGCTGGCATAAGTGTCTCAAACACTTTTACTAGATTGGTTTTAAAAACGTTTTCCATCTGCATATATATATCCCTATCCAGCAACGGGCCTATCCTATATCCATATGCCGCAAACATGGCTTCGGTAGACCAGCTTAATATTCCAACCGGATCTTTTAACCACTGGCAAATTTTTGCGAGTTTGATACAGGCTTTTGCTGTTTGATGCTGGCTTCCGAATTTCAGATATATCTGATACGCTTTTTCGTAAGCAATTTTGGCTTCAGAATATTTTCCAATGCTTTTGAAATGATCTCCCCATCCGATGGAGTATTTTGCCAGCAGTATTTCGAAATGCTCAGGTGACACACTTTGATCGACCTGTTGCAGTATATTTGCAGCTTCTAAAA
The DNA here is from genome assembly GCA_023245415.1 of Candidatus Gottesmanbacteria bacterium. Taxonomy (GTDB): domain Bacteria; phylum Patescibacteriota; class Microgenomatia; order UBA10105; family UBA10105; genus JAHFKJ01. The sequence continues at coordinate 7,822 of JAHFKJ010000007.1, forward strand.
GAGCCGCATATTCAAGATCATCCCTGCGTCTGATGACACTAACTGCACCCCCATCAAGATGAAAGTGGCGGGCCAATAAAAGTTTAAACTCACACTGCAACCGTGCTTCTACTCCTGAATTAGAATTCACCAGATTTTCTATTTGACTTCTTGTAGCAGCGAATTCACCCTGATAATTATTAACCGTCGGATCATATCTGTGCCGTTCCAGTTGTTCCAGCTGGAACTGGGCAAGATTTATTAAGGCCTCGGCTCTTATGTCTACAGCCGCGTTTTCACTCCCCTTTACTGCCATTTCATAACTTGCTTCAGCTTCTTTATAATTGCCCAGAACGACTTGCGCTTTGCCCTGCAAAAATAACAGACGCATGCTAAAATCAGCAGACTCACTCCACACTTGATCTTTCAGGAGTCTCTCTGTTTCTAATAATACATCCCAATGCTGTCCTTTATTTAGCAATATCTGTAGAGAATTTAAAATAATAGTATGTGGATTAACTTCTTTATCAGTGTGTAAACTCTGCAGTTTTTGTTGAGCCCGGTTAAAACCTTCCCGATCAATTGGCATGCTTTCCATATTTTCGCCCAACGCAGCTTTGCGGGCGATATCATACCAAACACGGGCAAAGTATCTATTTTCATCATCAGTGTACGTAAGCGCCTTATAACTATCTCCCATACCCATGGCAGTTTTATTTCTCCCGCGTACGTCTCCCAATTCGCGATACATTTCATACGCCAGTATATTATGCTCAAGAGCTTCTGCTGGTTTACCCAATTCCAGTTCAACAGCTCCAGCCACAGAAAGTGCACGAGCCAGTCGATCGCGGACATAAATATTGTCTGTTTCTTTATCTAAAATCCTCCGGCACATACTGATAGCGCTATAACTATTGTCCAGGATCGTCCTATCATAACTGTCTTTTGCCCCAAAGCGGGAATATATGATTCTTTCTTGCCGCTTTTTCAGCCATAAAAGCGCATTAGCAGTATAGTAATTAACCAGCGCAATTGAATCATGTTCAGGAGGAAGTGCAGTAATTAAATTTTTGGCCTCAGTTTTATAGATTTCTGCGTCAGCGAAACTTCGGTCAGGAAGTTCTCCTCCAGCTGCCATAATCATGAGTCCTGATAGAGCGTCAATATGCGCATAAGTTCGACCATTAGGATCGGCAAATTCGTATTTGTCTGCTACAGCTTCTGCGCCTCTATATGCTTCTCCTGCCTGATTAGATTTTCCGGCCATCCGTTGATACAACCCATATAGCAGTAATATTTCCGGGGGAACTAACGGCCACCTATCGCTTTCAATTCCTTGATCAGTTCTTGCGGCGTCTAATGAAGTTTTCAGCAATTCTACTGCCTCGAGCCAGCGGGCTTTTTGTCCCAGTTGAAATGCTTCACGGGACAAATATCCATATCTTATTTCAGCAGAAACAGCTGGAGACAAAGGATTCTCCGAATTCCTTCCTGTTGTTATCAATTCACCAAGTACCATAGTATTTGATTAATCATTATATAGATATTTTACCCCTTTATGAGAGTGTATTATTATAGCAAACCTGGCAGTAAAAGTACTTAATTCCGTATGCTATAGTATCTTTATGAAGAGACAGTTAATAATAGCTCTTACGGTGGTCGTATTTTCCTATATTTTGATCCGGTCTTTGCATTACAGTCAATTCGTTTATGCACAATCTTCATCCGTTATCAAACCCACTAAACTCTCCATTATCTACACCTCTCCCCAATCCGAGAATACTGGCGTGGCCCTGACTCCCGCAGCCGCCGCCCAAAAATTTCAGGTGGCTGTCTGGGCCAGAAACCAGGGTACGGCGAGTCTGCCCGCATATCTAACCGCAGGTTTTACGGGTATAGCCGTGCAATACTACATTCTCAATGAAGCCCTCTCCGCCCCGCCCACTTTTACCGACGTCGTCCCTACTGCCAGCACGCCTTATTGCACTTCCACCGAAAAAAATTACCAGGCTTATTCCAGCAATATCGACTCATTCAAAGGCGATTTTTGTCTCATTCATGACAGCATCATCGGCCGGCTACATAACGACGCTGCCAAAAAATTCGATCACGATCTGGATCCGGCTACTCCCCCCATCTGGGCCGATGAAACATGGTTTGTCCACCGCACCGACACCGGCCGCCGCTATATCAGTACCGGCCAAATTGGCAAACAATTTTATGCCAACCATAACCATCCCGACTGGCAAGCCTACTTTACTGCCCGCTGTCTGGAACAAATGCATGGCAGTCCCCGCTATCCTAGTTTTGGCATGAATGGCATTTATCTGGACAATTTAGATCTCTCCTGGCGCCGCTACACCAATATGGGTTCTACTCCCAAAGAATTTGCCGCTTCTTCAGATTTCGTCCAGTCGGAAATCAATTTTGTCTCTCATCTCTATTCTGCCCTCCACACCAACGGCAACAATTTTCTCCTGTTTGCCAACCTGACCGAAGGCTCGGACTCGGGTTCCGATTGGGACCAGTTTACTTCTATTTTAGACGGCGGCCTCCAGGAAGACTTTCTGCTCAATTGGGGCCGCGGCCCGTATTCCTCAACTATTGCTCTCAACCAATTCCGCCAGGCAGAAAAATGGATCGGGGCCGGCCGCCATTATATGGCTGTTGCCCCGGGAAACATGTGGTATAGCCGCACCCGTTTCGACCGCGAAGCTCTATACACTTTGGCCGGCCAGCTGCTTGTTACCGATGGCACCCGCACATCATTTAAATACTACAACGATTATGGCGATCCCGCCGGCTCCCGCACCCAATACTATGAACAGTTTTACGATTATCCCGAGTATTACTACCAGCTCGGCTTGCCTTTAGGCCCCAGATACCAATATACAACTAATCCATTAGTTTACAAACGTGATTTTGCCTGCGGCCAGGTTTCAGTTGACTTTACCGCTATCACCGGTACCATCACCCAATCAACCTGCCAGACTTCTTCTTTCAAACAAATCATTCTCGACTATCTTAAAAATAGTCCCGCTTCAGATTTAAACCATGATGGTAAAGTAAACATCATTGACGCGTTTTGGCTATAATTACTTTATGAAAAAAATTGCGTTTCTCATCCTCACATTGACTTTGTACTTTCCGGCACACGTCAGCGCCGCAACTAACTACTACGTCTCACCTACCGGTAGTGACACCAATGCCGGAACTGCCGCTGCTCCATTTAAAACAATTAGCAAAGGCATGACCGTGGCCCAACCCGGCGACACAGTCTACTTAGGTCCAGGGACTTATCCATCTGTGGTAATTTCAAAGTCAGGTACAGCCAGCGCACCCATTACCATTCGTGGGAATCAAGCCATAATTTCCGGCGGAACGGTTGTGCTGAGCGTTACCGGTTCCTATTTAATTATTTCTGGCATTGAAGTAACAAATGCTGTCAGCCATGGGCTGCATATTACTGGTAAACATATTACGCTGTCTGATTTTAGCGTTCATGACAACGTCACCGAAAATAAAAAAACGGATGGCTCTTGCGGCAATATCGTAGGCGGAGGTTGGGGCAGCGGTCTGTCGATCAAATACGGCAGCGATGACATCCAAGTTACCAATGGCTTGCTTTATCACAACTGTGGCGAAGGTATGGCCGCGACGCGTGCACTAAATGTGCGTGTGTCCGGCATGACTTCATATGATAATTTTTCTGCAAATTTATATATCGATAATTCCATCAATGTAACCTTAAGTGATAGTTTTGCCTATTGCACTCCAAATTCCAATTTTTATCGCGATGGCCAACTCGGAACGGGTATCTTGATTGGTGAAGAATATTATTCTGGTTGGGGCGCGCAACTAGAAAACATCCAAATTCTCAACAACATCTCTTTTAAATGTAAAGGGATAAATTTTTATGGCGCAGAGGTATCTCCCGGAGGTTTAGTCGGAGCATTGATTGCCAATAATACTATTTGGGATGTTTATAACGGCGGTAGAGCTATAAATATTTCGGCTCAACCCAACAATTCCAATATTGTCATCAGAAACAATGTGGCCGCCGGTGCGATTTCGACCGGAACCGGCATCACCGTCTCCAATAATCAAACTACTGCCATATTCCAAACCACACCAACGTATAACATCAACTCATTTTGCCTCGCCCCCAATTCACCTGGGTTTGGAGTTAACGGATATCAATGCGGTACTACCACCCCTCCTACCATCAAACAAATCATTCTCGACTATCTTAAAAATAGTCCCGCTTCAGATTTAAACCATGATGGTAAAGTAAACATCATTGACGCGTTTTGGCTATAATTACTTTATAATCATCATACTCGAGTTTGCAACTTGTAACGAGAGTTGATGAGTATATACACATCGATTTTGCGAAGCAAATTCAAGTACGATAGGTATATGAAAAAAATTGCGTTTCTCATCCTCACATTGACTTTGTACTTTCCGGCACATGTCAGCGCCGCAACCAACTATTACGTCTCACCCAGCGGTAGTGACACTGCCCCTGGAACTGAGGCTCAACCCTGGAAAACCATCCAAAAATGTATTAACACTGTTACCGCGGGCGATACCTGCATCCTCCGCGGCGGCACTTATCCCGAAACGGTCAATATCTCCAAGAGCGGTACATCTGCAAGTCCCATAACTTTGCGAAGTTACGTTAGCGAAAAACCCATCATTGATGGTCAAAACAGCCGGGCCACGTTCACCATGACCAACGCCAGCAATTTTGTCTTCGACGGACTGACATTGGTTAACTCCACTAGTTTTGGCCTCTATTCCGTAGGTTCCAGCAATGTGGTCATGAAAAATTGTGAAGTCGGCTATCCTCTGGACGGTGGGTTGGTTTGGCGCAACGCTTCCAATATTTTGGTTGACAGTTGCAATGTCCACCATACTAATTGGCGCGGCCTCACCGGCGAACATGAAGCAGTGACATTTAACAATATCAATGGCTATGAGATCAAAAACAGTCAGGTCCATGATGGTAAGGAGGAAGGTATCGACAGCAAATACGGAACACTCAATGGCAAAATCCACCACAACCGCGTCTATGGCAACAATGGTCCCAATATTTATATCGACGCCGCCAGCAATATCGAAGTCTATGCCAATGAAGTCTCCAATACTACCGGCGACAAATCCAATGTCGGCTTGGCAGTCGAAACCAACTCCGGCAATTACTCTGTCAGCAACATTTCGATTTATAACAACATCCTTAGAAACGGCAAAGGCGGTGTAGATTTTTGGGTAGAATCAGGGGCAGAAAGTTATGCTTCCTTTAATTCGATAAAAATTTATAACAATCTTATCTATGCCAATTCCAATAGAGGCGGTATCCGTATCGGTGCGTACGTCAATTACACCTCAAACGTTCAAATTATCGATAATATTTTCTGGAAAAATTCGAGTACCGTTGATGTCTTGGGTACAGCCCTGGTCAGCTACAATTTATTTGACACAAGTCCCAAAGGTACCAATGCCATCACCACGTCTGATGTCAAATTTATCAATGAAACTGGTTTTGACTTTCATCTTGCCAACACTTCTCCGGCGATTGATGCCGGTACTACTTCCTCCACCACTGTTGATTTTGATGGTAACCCAAGACCCAACGGCCCAAGTTATGATATCGGACCATATGAATATATTTCCTCAACGATTCCCCCACCCACCGTCAAACAAATCATTCTCGATTATCTCAAAAATAGTCCCGCTTCAGATCTAAATCACGATACCAAAGTCAATGCTTTCGATTTTGCTATTTCTAGCAAATAACAAACTATATTCTGATTCTCTTTAACCAATTTCGCTATAACCATAGTGGACCGGATGAAATAAACAACAAGTAATTAAAGTCAGAAAAAGCGAATAAATTACTATTAATAGCTTTTAGAATAAAAAATTGTCACGGAATATATAATTTCACACTTCATAGTCAAAATCTAAATATTTAATCTAAGTTGATTCAAGAGTCAATTGGGTAATTAGTAAAGTCACTAACATTTTCTGATTTGGCAACTTGAGTCTTCCTTCAACAAACGAGTCAGATATCACTCTTTTAAATATAATTTTCGCTAAATCCCAATTCCCAGACTGACCTATTTCGTAACCTTCAAGTAAACCAAAAGTTGCTAGTGCAACATAATTTTCTTGGATATTGAACTCAACACATTTTTTAATATAATTATCTAAATCATATTGAGTATTTTTAAAAACTTTCAATCGTTGTTCTCGAATCTCGTTAGCTTCATTTCTAAGTTTTTTTACTCCCCAGCTTTCATTTTCTCGTGTAGGATCCGCTAAATAGGTTCTTATTCTAATTTCTGTATCTATTAACTGTGCCAATGAAAATGAATTAAGCCCATTTCTATTTTCTACTACAGTCATATAGGGCATATTATAGCCAAAAATCCGAAAGTATGCACGTTGAAGAAATCGAGGTCAGAGTTAAAAGTTTAGTTATAAAAATTTAAGCCGTCTGTTCTTCCAGCCACTTTTGTGCATCTATAGCCGCCATGCACCCCATGCCGGCTGCAACAACTGCCTGGCGGTAGCGGGGATCGACGCAGTCGCCGGCTGCAAAAATACCGGGAACTGAAGTCCGGGTTTGCGGTGAGAGCATCTGGTTGATTTTATTTTTATTATCTCTCTGATTTCCCCCATCCCCCTTATCCAAAACTATATATCCTCTCTTATCGATTTCAATCACACCTTTCAAGAATGCCGTGTTTGGTTGGTGACCGATTGCAAGAAAAAATCCTTGAGTTTGATAAGTTTCAACCTTGCCGGACTTTGTATCTTTCATGCGAACGCCAGTCACTGCTGCTTCTCCCAAAACCTCTTCAATGATTTTATTCGTGAAAAATGTGATCTTCGGATTTTTCTTCGTCCGATCCAACATGATCGCCGAGGCCCGAAATTCTTCCCGGCGGTGGATAATAGTCACTTTAGTAGCAAATTTGGTGAGGAAATTAGCTTCTTCCATAGCCGTATCGCCTCCACCAATAACTACCACTTCTTTGCCTTTGAAAAAGAAACCATCGCAGGTAGCACACGCTGACACGCCTTTGCCCATCAGCCGCTTTTCAGAAGGCAAATCCAAATACTTTGCTGAAGCTCCCGTTGCCACAATCACCGTTTTTGCCTTAAATTCATTTTTCTCAACAGTTTCAATCACAAATCCTTTTTGAAACCCTAAACCCTGAACCCTAGACCCTGATTCCAATTTAATTTCAGTTCCAAACCTTTCCACCTGTTTCTTCATCTCTTCCATAAGTTGCGGACCCTGAACGCCTGTTGCAAATCCGGGATAATTATCGACTTCAGTGGTGATCGTGAGTTGTCCACCAGACTGAGGACCTGTCAACATGAGCGTCTTCAAAAACGCCCGCGAAGCATACAAGCCGGCTGTATACCCCGCCGGCCCAGTACCTAATATAACTACATCGTACATATTTTATTTAATCAAAAGATTTCCTTACCAAACTATCTAATCCTTGAAGCGTTTTGCGTAATTTTTCTTACTGAAGTGCAAAAGTGCGGAAACGGCCCCCTGGTCCGAGGCTCCGCCTAATTGCTCGAAGTTAGAAAAATCGCAAAACCTTCACGGGTTTGCCCTTCTTTGGATACTTTCTTGGGCATACAAGAAAGTATCACATCCTGCTTGGGACAAGCAAGATATGAAGAAATAATAGATTTGTATTATAGAATCCACTCAACTTTGTTTGAAGAGTATTAGTTAATTTTAAGTATACGTAATTTATGTTTTTTTTGCAAAGCAGAAAAATAGTCATTTTGTACATATTGACTATTTTGTCTATTTTTGGTATAATCATTTTATTATGGATACATTTAGCGTGAGCATTACAGACCTTAAACAGAATACGTCAGAAATCATCAACCGTGTCGTTTTTGAAAAAAAAGAAGCTGTCATTAAACGTCACGGAAAAGTTGTCGTCCACATTGTACGCCCTAAAACAACAACGCCTAAAATCGACTTGGCAAAAGCGCTGAAAGAGACGTTTGGGGCTATTCCTGATTTTCCTGATGTAAAAAAATCCCGTTATTTCAGTGGACGCCGTTTTAAGGGATTATGAAGTATCTTCTTGATACTGATGTAATTATTCTCATATAAACGGGAAAATTCCGCTTGAATTTGATCATGTTCAAGCTGCAGGAATAAGCGTAATAACATTAGGTGAAGTTATTTATGGGTTTGAAAAATCAAAAAATATTAAAAAAAGCCAACAATTTAAGGATTTAGTCAGTGAATTAAGTATTGAAATTTTTTCTTTAACAGAATCAGTTATCCAGACCTTCGTCCAGCTTAAACTATTACTTGAAAAACAAGGCCAAAAGCTTGACGAATTTGATCTTCTAATTGCGGCAACTGCTCTGGAGCACGATTTAACCCTCATCACAGCCAACAAACGTCATTACTCCCGCATCCCCCATCTCAAACTGGCTTAACTGATTAATTTATCAAATTCACTCTTCAGTACTTCTTTACTCTGCACCCCAATCCACTGCTTAATGAGTTGCCCCTTGTGAAAAAGCATCAAGGTAGGAATACTCATCACCCCATACCTTCCGGGAATCGTGGGATTTGCGTCAACATCCATCTTTGCTATCACGCCTTTATCATCCAAATCTTTTTCTAATTCTTCAAGAATCGGGTTTTGCATCTGACAGGGTCCGCACCATTCCGCCCAAAAATCCACCAGAATCGGTTTTGTCGATTTCAATACTTGGTCTTCATAATCAGCATCAGTTACAGTTATGTGCATACTAAAATCCTTTCGAGTTTATAATTATTACTTCAACGATCTTTAAGATAACATATCTTTAGCATTGAATAAATACCTGACTTTGAGTATATTCAGACATGCGTAAGAAATTATGGATAAACTTATAATTACCATCACCGGTTTATTTTCAATTGCAGCTATTTACTGGTTTTTCTTTGGCAAAAAATGAACAATGAACGAACCAACCAACTAACCAAAGTTTCCTTCCCCATCATTGGCATGCACTGTGCCAGTTGCGCGAAGTTAATTGAACACAAACTCAAAAAAACTCCTGGTATAATAGATGCCAGCGTCAATTATGGCAGCGAACAGGCAAGTGTGGATTATGACCCGAATATTTCAAGTGAAGAAAATCTCGCGTCTGCTATCAAAGATATAGGTTATACGGCAGTTCTTCAGACTAGAGAAAATGGACAATCCCCTGATGACATCAAGGAGGCTGTGAAAAAACAAGAATTGGTGATCTTGAAAATAAAAGTCGTCGTATCCGCGATTTTAAGTATTTTCATTTTTTTAGGAAGTTTCCCTGAATGGTTTCCCTTTATGCCTACACTTTTAAACAATCCTTATATGTTGCTCGTGCTCGCGACGCCAATCCAATTTTGGGCTGGCTGGAGTTTTTATCAGGCATTCTGGTCAGGACTCAAAAACCGTACTGCCTCGATGGATACGCTCATAGCTATCGGCACCAGCGCAGCCTACGGATTTTCCCTGTTAATGACCTTATTTGGTAATTATTTAAACCTGTTAGGGGTAGCACAAGTTTATTATTTCGACACCGGCGCAGTCATCATTACACTGATCCTTTTGGGCAGGTATTTAGAAACCAAAGCTAAATTACATACATCTGATGCGATCAAAAAACTCTTGCATCTGCAAGCAAAGACCGCTCGGGTACTAAGAAGTGTAAAAGACATCTCGGACGGTGGCGAAGCAACGACTTCGACTCCTCCGAGGTGGAACGACTACCAGGAAATTGATCTCCCAATCAACCAGGTAAAAGTTGGTGATCTTATCCGCGTCCGGCCCGGTGAAAAAATTCCGGTTGACGGCAAAATCATTGACGGCAATTCGACAATTGACCAGTCCATGGTGACTGGTGAGTCAATCCCTGTGGATAAAAAATCCGGCGACCAGGTTATTGGTGCAACCATCAATAAAACCGGCAGTTTTATATTTGCAGCTACCAAAGTTGGCGCGGAAACCATGCTCTCGCAAATAGTGAAAATGGTGAGTGAGGCCCAAAGCTCGCGCGCGCCGATTCAAAGATTGGCTGATACCGTCTCCGGGTATTTTGTGCCGCTGGTGCTGATGCTTTCAATTGCCACTTTTGTCATTTGGTATGATTTGGGTCCGCCAGCTGGCGGATTTGGCGCGGCGTTTACCAATCTGATCGCGGTTCTAGTCATAGCCTGCCCCTGCGCATTAGGACTGGCTACCCCTACCGCCATCATGGTGGGAGTAGGAAAAGGTGCCCAACACGGAATATTGATCAAAGATGCCGCGGCACTTGAAATCGCCCACAAAGTCAAAACAATTATTTTTGACAAAACCGGCACGCTGACAAAAGGCGAACCCCAAGTCACGGATTTTGCATTTATGGATAATATCGGAGCAGTTGCGAGTAGTTTAAAGTGGCCGCTGCCTAAAAATACAGATATTTTAACTTTTATTAAATCAGCCGTCCTCTCTATAGAAAAACTTTCCGAACACCCATTGTCAAAAGCGGTCATTACTAATTTATCCGCTCTCCCAACTCTGCCAATAAAAAACTTCGTGGCTGTCGAAGGTTTCGGTGTAAAAGGGCACGTCAACGACTTGTCAGTAGTGATCGGTAATAAAAATCTCATGGAAAAAGAATCCGTCATGCGCTGCGCTGGCTTAGATGAGTTGGCAAATACCTGGACTACCCAGGGTAAAACTTTGGCATATGTGGCAATTGACAAAAAAAATGTCGCGCTTATCGCTATCTCCGATACACTCAAAGATGAAGCCAAGGAAACAGTTAGCCAGCTACAGGATTTGGGTGTCAACGTCTGGATGATCACCGGAGATAACGAAGCTACAGCCCGGGCAATCGCAAATCAAGCTGGAATTGATAACGTGATGGCCCATGTTTTACCTCAAGAAAAAGCAAATAAAATTAAGGAGCTTAAGTTTTCTCTAACCCCTAAACCCTATACCCTATCCCTTAAAATAATCTCATTTGTGGGTGACGGGATAAATGATGCTCCGGCTCTAGCCAGTGCCGATGTCGGTATTGCCATGGGCACGGGCACCGATATCGCGATTGAGTCAGCCGGCATCACGCTACTTAATAAAGATTTAAGAAGTGTCGTATCGGCAATACGGCTTAGCCGGGTAACGCTATCAGTTATTAAACAGAATTTGGCTTGGGCTTTTGGCTATAACGTGATTTTAATTCCGGTAGCTATGGGCATACTCTATCCCTTTACCGGATTACTCTTAAATCCGGCACTGGCCGCATTTGCCATGGCTGCCAGTTCTTTTTCAGTAGTTAGCAACTCACTGCGTTTAAAAGGGATGAAAATATGATGGGAAATTTTTATGGTGGGATGATGGGAACTTATGGAATAGGCACCATCTTTGGTCCTATTATTTACCTGGTTTTACTGGCGTTTTTGATACTGGGTTGTATCTACTTCTGGAAGCAAATCAACCGTAAGTGACGCTGAAAATAGTGTATAATTAAATGCATGAACAAAAAACTTGCATCATTATCTATTATCAATCCCCAGGAATTGGCGGAAAAAGGCGGACAAATTTACGCTAAATTTAAATCAAATATAGATCAAACTCATCAAGGCGAATTCGTCGCAATTGAAGTCGAGTCTGGTAAATATTTTGTCGGTAAAACAGACAGTGAGGCCTTAATGAAAGCCAAACGTCAATTTCCCCATAAAGTATTTTATATGGTGAAAATAGGTTCTCGTGCAGTAATTCACTTCTCATCCGCTCAAAGACCTATTTCCTATGGAAACGTATTTTGATGTAAATCGACAGCCTAAAATTAATCTTTTAGTTAAAGGCAGTCGCAAAAGTGGAATACTTGTAGCATTACTCGATACAGGTTTTGACGGATATTTGTCTTTGCCTATTACACTTGCAATATCATTAGGATTGGAACTTATTTCTGTTACAGCAGTGCAATATGCTGATGGTCGAATTAAAAATGAGCTGGTTTTTTCAGTAACCGTAGTCTTAAACGGCAAAGAAAAATTGGTACAAACTACACTTACCGATAGTACTGAAGCGCTTGCTGGTACGGCTTTATTTGCTGATTATGAAGTGAAATTTAACTTCGCCACTCAGAAAATTAAACTGGAAAAGATACATTAATATAGGATTATGCGAATTATAAAATATGGAATTTTAGCAGTTGTAAGTAGTTTTCTGTTATTTGTATTATGGATGAATGTGACTCCGGGGCATTATGATTATTCCTTTCCTCCAATAAATGGAGATTTTACTTGTGTTCCAGTAGTGTATGGTCTATCTCATAACCCAGAACCTAAGGGTGGTTATCCGATTGATAGTTTTTGCGAGAAACCTTTAGTAAAAGTTCCTAATGATTTATTGATTAGTTTATCCAAATTGGATTTTTATAAGTAATTAATCTTATGAACCTAGGTGTGATATTTTTAACCGGTGTGACAACCGGCGGGTTTACGTGTCTGACGGCTTAAGATCAATAAGTTTGTCAGATCACGGCAAAAGTGTTAAACTGAGAAAATATGAATCCAAATGTTTATACTACGCTACAAAAGAAATTTGGTGGGAAGTGGATTGCTTCAAGCCCTGACGGTCAACAAGTATTAGCTGCTGGAAAAGACGTCGACAAAGTTTTTGCGACACTTTTCAAGAAAAAAATCGATCCCCAAAAGACAGTTATTGGTTTTATCGAGAAATATGGCCATGTCAGCGCTTACATATCCGTATCTGTACAAAAGAATTGATTTTGGGAGAATCTTCAATCCGCTTGTCAATTTATCCGTAAAAGCTAAATGGGGATGGCAACCTCTCTGGTTTTTGGTAGATAGTGGCGCCGATACCACCATGATGACTCTTCAACTTGGTCTCAAACTCGGTCTGTCGGCAAACCAAGAACAGCAGACGTCTCTTTTCGGAATTGGTAAAAAAAGACTACCAGCATACCCTGGAAAAATCAGCTTAAAATTTGGTGAATATGAGATTCAAACGCGAGTCTATTTTATTAAAGCAGTCGAATCGACTCTACTCTTAGGTCGTCTGGATATATTCGATCGCTTCAACATTACGTTCAATAGTCAAACGCAACATGTTGTATTTCAGCCATTGGTGTAAATAATATAATATACACGACACAAAATCGAGTTTGTTAAAAAGTAAAGGTTATCCTATAATTGAGTTGAGTAGAATATATGTATAAAAAAATTAATAGCTTATTATTCGACGTTTATCAGAAAAAAGATTTAAAGAACGCTTTATTTTTTTATACGCTCCATCTTGGAGTGTTGTTAGTATCATCTTTAGCAGTAGTTACTACAATAGGTATAAGTTATACCTTAAGTACTGTTCAACTCGCATACTTTAAACTCTTTATGTTATATTTACTTCCTCCACTTACTTTCCTAAATATATTCTTGCTTCTAGTATATCCGCTAATTTTGGATTTTTATATTCTATTTAAGAAAAATGTAATAAAAGACCTTATTTATATTATAATAGCATTCATCCCTATTATTTTATACTCAATTGGTTTTAAAGGACCATTATTTACTTTGATTGCGCCAGCATTTTTGACTTCATTAAATCCTAACAAAAAACTGCTTCATAAACAATAAATATGAACCTAGGTGTGATATTTTTAACCGGTGTGACAACCGGCGGGTTTACCTGTCTGGCTCTTCAAGGCGGATTGTTGGCTACAGCTATAGCGTCGCAAAGAGATGCACCGACTGGTGCGTCTCAAAGAGATGTACCGACTGGTGCGTCTCAACGGGGAATTAAATCAACCCTATTGCCCACTGCAATTTTTCTCATTGCTAAAATCTCTGCCTACACCATCGTGGGATTTCTGTTAGGCTGGCTCGGATCCATATTTACCCTCTCCATCACAGCGCAAATTATTATTCAATTTATTGTGGGTATCTTCATGATAATTACGGCCCTGCATATGCTTGATGTCCACCCTATTTTTAGAAGATTTGTGTTAACGCCCCCCAAAGCTGTGTTTAAATTTATGCGTGCAAATGCCAAATCCGGTTCCTATTTTTCGCCCCTTATTCTAGGTCTGGCGACGGTGTTTTTGCCCTGCGGCACCACTCAAGCTATGGAAGTTCAGGCTATTGTAACAGCTAAACCATTTTTAGGCGCAGCTATTATGTTTGCCTTTACTCTGGGCACTTCTCCCCTCTTTTTTATCCTGGGAAGCCTCGCTACCAAGTTTTCGCAAAGTCTAGAAAAATATGTCTATCCTGTAGCTGCCGCACTCGTCTTAGTTTTAGGTATTCTGGCAATTGATAACGGATTAACATTATCCGGATCGCCGTTTACTTTAAAAGAATTTTGGTCAACTGCAACCGGCACGGGTTCAACAAATACTTTAGGCACAGCCACGGTAGTGGGTCAAAAACAGTCTGCACTTATCAACGTCTATGCCACAGGCTATGAACCCAACCGCATGACCTTAAAAGCCGGTATTCCGACAACTCTTAGCATAGTGACGAACCGGACCCAGGGCTGTACCCGCGCGATCACTTTTCCGACACTAGGAATCCAAAAAATCTTACCGGAATCCGGAACTACTGAAATTGAACTGCCGACCCTTGCTAAAGGCCGTGTCCCTTTCTCTTGCAGTATGGGCATGTTTACGGGAACGATTGAAGTGATTTAAATAGCGTGAAGTGGAAAGGGTTAAGGGTGAAGTAAAATGAGCATAAAATCATATAAAGATCTAATCGTTTGGCAAAAAGCGATGATCTTGGTAAAAGAAATATATCTATTGACGGAATATTTTCCTAAAGATGAATTGTACGGGATAACACAACAAATCCGACGGGCAGTTGTTTCAATTCCCAGCTGCATTGCAGAAGGATATTTAAGAAAACATAAAAAAGAATATGTACATTTTCTCTCAATTTCTTTAGGTTCGGCGGCAGAACTGGAAACACAAATTCTTATTTGTAAAATGTTACCGAAATTTACACAAATTGATTTTACACGCACCGAATCACTGCTAACTGAAGTTTTGAAAATGTTATATGTCATGACTAACAAATTAGAAACTTAACGCTTGACGCTTAACCCTTCACGCTTATGAAAGCTACACTCAAACTTTCCGGCATGCACTGTACAACGTGTAGTGTCCTCATCGACACTGTCCTTGAGGAACTGGACGGCGTACATAGAGCTAAAACTTCTTATGCTAAACAACTTGTTGAAGTGGAATATGATGATACAAAAGTAAACCTAAAAACTATGGCTCAAGTTATTAAAAATGAAGGCTATGACGTGCAGTCTTCATAATTTACCACTCTAACGCGTTTACTGCTATAATAGCTTTATGATAGGGCTTCAATCTCAAACTCCAACCGCCAAACCGTTAAAATATTTAGCGTATTGGTATATCTATCTACCAGTTTTAAGCGTCATCGGTTTTGCCGCACTTGTAAGCTTTTTGGCTGTTTACAATACCCGTGTAACTGAAAAATCCACTTCTCTTTACGCATTCTCCGATCCCAGTCCAACTCCTTTTGTCATCCCCAATCCGCAAACGCAAAAATGGCTGCTTTCAGCCGGAGCTGTGCTTTCGGTAAGAAATCACGAAAATTATGACACGCTTGGTTCAAACCTGCCAAAAGATGGGGTACAAATATTGCTGTATGACTCGTGGGGAGTTTCTAATCGTACCGAAGCGCTAGATATCCTAAAACAACTTAAAAATCAACTCCACGGCCGGCAATTTAAGGCGCTGCGTAAATATCTACTTGCGGTTACCAACAACGGAGACAGCGAAATGTATTTAAAAGTAAAAACAGATGTCATGTCTGGGCTCTATGGACAGGAACCGCAAGTCCAGGAATTTCTTGTCGATTTCACTTGGCAACACCGCAACGATTTAGCTGAAAAAAACCTCCTCGCTTGGGATTATATGCGTTTAATAAATGTCGCCAGATGGTCATATTCGCTGGGCTTTATTACTGAAAACGAGGCCTGGGAAGATATTGATTTTGCCGGCAGAAAGCTCCAACAAAATTATACATCGTGGGATGACCTGGGTCGCAGTTACATCCTGGGAAGAACATTTTGGTTATACTCAAATTCTCATCCTGAGATTGAATCAGCTATCGCATGGCTGGAAAGTCACTCATCAAGTCCTTGGAAAACTATACCCTGGGATCTGAAACTATAAATTTCGCAAAGGCTGAGTGCGGGGTTTATTGAGTTTATCCAATTGTCGAGTAGTTTTGTTTCTATTCTCTTCCAGGAGTTTCTTAATCTCAGTAATTAAATTCAATGCATCTTTGGGAGCTTCAATTTTAACAGTTTTACCTCGACTGACTTCCGTTTGGGAAAAGTGTAGCTCGAGTTTTTCAATCTTTGGTGCAGAAAACCCAAGCTCAACCTGAAGCTTCGGCAAATCGGCCTGGACGGTAAATTCAGATTTCAGCAGTGAGTTATCTACAGGACTTATATATAATTTCAGATCACTCACATTAAACAAATCGAATGCCTTCTCGAGATTTTTGTTAAACAGCGTTTTATTTTCTGGCGCAGTCAGCTGTTTCTCCAGATTTTCAAACATCGTATCTACTTGTTCTGCACAGTCTGGAGGTTGAATACTGACCGGTGTCACCGCTTCACAGTAATTAACCAAATCAGTCCGGTATTTCTTAAGTAACACAATATATCCTTGAACTATTTCCGGTATGGCTTGCACCATTTGTGCCTTACTAAGTTCTACCCCAAAAACCAGGCTTTCCTGACCGGCAATTTTTTGCCGGGCCAGCTGATCAATTTTGGCATTCCTAAAAAGATTGCCAACTGCATTCTGTTCGAACGTTAATGCATCCGGGTAGAACTTATCTTCGAACTCTTTCAGTATTTTCTGGGCTTTTTGTGGATCTAAAGCTGCAGGTTGTCCTGGTTGTCCTTTTATTTGAGTATATGAAGTTATAAACGATTGATACTCAAGTAGATTTACCGATAAATATCGATTCAAATATTGGTTCATTAAAGCTGTACTGCTCTGATCACCTGAAGCTGCCATGACCGATTCCCAGGTTTGCTTCATTTTGTCTGAAAGTTCGAGCTTTCCATAAAAGTCTTGTCTATTGGGGATAATTAAATCTAACTTGAGACCATCCTTACCGGTATCGAATGTAAAAACTCCTGATGAGAATTGTCCGTTGATACTACTGTGACTGGTCATTCCTACTCCATCGGCTGCCCGGGACATAGTTGTCGTAGCGTTTAACTCTCCTGAAAAAGCCGGTATATCTCGCGTTTGTGCGGCTTTTATTTCGAACTTTAAAGTTTCTTCATTCTCCTGTCCGCCAATTCTTTTAAGGTGGTCTGGATTTAAATCATCAGTTATGGCATCTGCAACCAACTGCGCATTTGACTTGCGGAATTTCTCTAACAACTTGATCTTCTCTGCTGGAATAAGCGCTGACAACTTGGACCACGGCTTATTTTTACCTATTCCCTCAGCAGCTAAAACAACGACTGTCCCCGTCACACAGGCGAGAATTATCAATACGGCAGCCACGCTCATTACTAATTGCTTCTGGGACTTAAGTTTTTGGGGTTGGCGCAGAACTTTCCCGGGAGAATCAATTTTCTCATCGACCTCTTTGGTTTCTTTGGTTAAGGACATATGTTGAAATTATAACACAAAATTTGGTATTTTCCAAAACTAACACCCGTAATCTAACTTTTAACGATCTTCACAAACTCTTCTGCCAGGACAAATCCGTTCTTGGTATAGCCCTTATCGAAAGATAATATACATTCAACTAGGTTTTTCCTAGCCGCTATCATATTATAGCAATCAAACAATGATTCTTCTTTGGATTTTTGGCTAAGATATAAACCAATAGCATCTTGTGTTAGCTCTGTCGTCATTTCTAAATGAATAACGTTTGAGTGTATCAGTTCATTCGTAGCGTTCTGTGTTTGCATTCTTCCCATTTTAATCGTTGCTAGTGTGACAAATTCACCTAAAGTTGTCGGTAAAAGCGCTGTGTCAATATTTTCTTCCGCCAAAGAATTTATAAGTCGTTTCGATCGCCTATGTAAGGCATCATTTTTATCAAATAAACCCACGAGAGCATCTGTGTCAACGATACTGATCATGAATACGTTTTAGGTCTTTTTCTAATATTTCCGCTAAGTATTTATCGTGATTTTGGGCTAAATCTCGCGGCGCATCTTGACCCCAATTTTCCCGCTCTGCTCTCTCTGCTATTTTTAGCAAACTCCAAGCGCCGCCTTTGCCGCGGCGGGACTTTTGTTTTTGCTTTAAACCCAAAACAACTGCGTCGCGAAGAACCTGTGTAATCGTCTTTTTGGAGGCTTTCGCAAGTAGTTGCAGTTCAATATACATCTCCTGGGGCAGATAAAATTTGCGCTGTACCATAGTCATATGGTAGTATTATGCGCTTTTTTAGCCTCCTTGTTAAGGCACAAGTCACAAGGCATATTGTGCTTCAAGTTATAAATACATCACCACTGCCAGATTCCAGAAGACATGGATGAGAACGGGAACGGTAAGAGTTTTCGTTTCGTTAAAAATCATCGTATTGGCTATCGACATCACGATGTTCGTTGCGACGAATACAATCAGCGTCATTCCTGACAATCTTGTGATGACAAAAACAGTCGGCACCAGCAGCATAAAATACATGAGGGCTGATACTAGCATGGCTTTCAGTTCACTTTGATAGGCAGTTCTTAGCCTGGTGTAGAAAAACCCCCGAATCAAAAGTTCTTCGGCAAATGAGGCAACCAACGCTGTTATTATAATCGCAAGTGTGCCAATAGGTCCAACTGAAACCAGCGGAATAAGAGAAATTCTGCCATACTTAACTGAATTAGACAAAATACCTTCTACAGCAAAAAGCAGTCCAAAACTTAGTCCAATTCCCAGGTCACGTTTAAATTTTGCCCCTGATAAACCAATTGAAGAAAGTGGCAGACGTTCAATTGCTACAACATAATAAAAAATAGGCGCCGCAAATACGAGAGGTTTGATTACTAAATCGCTCATCCAGTCGGGCAATTGCGAAAAAGCCCGATAGAACGCCCAAATTATCATGATAGTCCCCCACATGGTAAATGAACGTTCGACTAGTTTTGTGTTTTTTAATTCCACGCCAATAGTGTATAAAATAACGCTTATACAATCAATGATTTGACGTCAACTCTCCAGTGCATCTTCCGGATTTTCGCAAATTTCAGCCCGTTTCACCCAAAACCAGATTCCCAAAGCCAAAAATACTAGACTAAATCCCATAAATATCAGAATAAATTTAGGATCTTCAAGAAATAAAAAAGGTACAAACAAAAACGCTACGGACATGATGGATAGAGTTACAACGATCAGCTGACAGATAGTCAGTTGAGCCTCCATTTTGTCAATTTCAGATTGAAGATTGTCACGAAAACCTAAGCTTTTGAGTTCATGACGAATTTTTTGGACTAAACTCATGTTATGATGAAAAGTAATGTTTCAAATAAAAATATAATGTACAAAATGATAAGATATGATCGCGGCTGAATGCGATCCGTAATTCCACTAAACCATTTTTCCAGAGACTTCTGCCGTTTATATTCATCCTGCTGTAAATAAATATACCGCAGATTTAATAAAAGTACGACGCTTTTACCTATGTATAGTCGGCTCGAAGTTAAGACAAATATCGTCAGGAGAGTCACCAATCCTTGCGCTATCACGGTCCGAAACGGTGACTTTGGTAAATTTAAAAGCGCTTCAATTATTTCCAAAAGGTGCAGGCCAATGACTGCACCTACGATAAAGGCCCCGATATCAAATGCAAAATTAAAACGCCAATGCAGCAATATGGTAAGTATTGTGTAAATTATTGCCCACCCATAAACTTTCGTTTCCAGAATAAAACGCTTCATATGATGATATTAACATGGGCACTTTGATTTGTTAATGAGAGTAATTACCTTATTATTTCAAACGCGAGAAATTCTTGCGGTTTTTCCTGCCAGGTAGATTGAATATTTTCAATCCCTGCTATATCTGGTCCTTTACGACATAACTTAAACATCTTTTTCAGTGATTCTTCACTTCCTTCTGCAACTAATTCAACCGTACCATCTTTCCGATTTTTCACCCAGCCGGTAAGCTGCATACTTTGAGCCATTCGTTGAACCCATGCTCTAAATCCCACTCCCTGGACATCACCGAAGATTATAAGATGTATGCGAGTCATATGTGGAAGATATTAAGATATTGGAATACTAGGATACATAGAGAAAAAAACTTCTTAATATCTTAATATCATTGTATCTAAGTATCTATAATTACTCCTCCCCTTTGCGCAGTCTTGCCATTTTCCACATAAAGATTTTGGCTTTTGACCTGGCATTGCTGTCTTTGGCAAAATTTAACGCTCTTTCCAAAATTGCTCTGGGCACACTTTTGGCAAACCTGATGTAAATGGCCTTATGTTGATAATCACCCAGCTCTTCTGATAAATAAATCCCGTAGGATTGAAATTCCCGGGAAATATACTTGTCTTCTAGGGGATTGAAATTTACGAGAATATCGGAAATGGATTGGGGTTTGGTTAACATAATGAAGATATTAGGATATTTGAGATACTGAGATAGTAAGATATTGAGATATTAGGATATTAAGAAAATAAGAATAACAATTTTTCCTTATCACTACTTAGTATCTGAGTATCTTTGTATCTTTATATCTTTAATTGTATTGGTTCATCGCCTTGTCTATGCCTTTTTTTAAGCTTAATTCCAGGGCCTTGGCTGCATGCTTGATCAGCGTCCGGACTGTTCCAGCTTCATTGTCATGAAAAGTTGAAACGACATACTTTTCGATACCCTGATGTACCATATTTTGATTCATTGTCTTCTTCTCTTCCACTTTACCCCGACCTACCCCTAATCTAAATCTCATAAATCCATCCTCAGCGTTAAATTCTCTCATGATCGATTCCACACCATGATGTCCGGCAGATCCACCTCCCCGGCGTATCCGGATTTTGCCTAGGGGTAAGTCGATATCGTCATGAATTACCCAAATATCCTCGATATGAATTTTATAAAGATCAGCCAGACGCCTGACTGCAACGCCGGATGCATTCATAAATGTCAAAGGTTTGACGCAGACAATTTCCGGTGTTTTAAAAACTGCCGCTTTAAAATCCTTTTGTTCGATCCACGTCTTATCTACACTTACCAAATCTCTGACCATTTGATCTATTACCATAAATCCGATATTATGCCGAGTTGATGCGTACTTTTCCCCTGGATTACCTAAGCCTGCAATAAGATGCATATTATTTCCCCAACTTTTCCAATTGTTTTTCGGCCATATCTCCAACATAGGGAAGCTTAAACATTTCACCATTGTATGCTTTCCACATCATGACTATCCATAAAATAAAACTGGCCAGGGATAAAAAGAAACTCACAATCCAGCCTAAAATTGGTATTAACACCAGACCTATGTGTACTATAAATAAGCCTCCGGACAGGATCGTTGATTGCATTGCGTGGAATCTCACATACTTACTTTCTTTTTCAACCACTAAAAGTATAATACCGGTAATAAATCCCAGTAAATAAGCTAAAGCGCCTTTTAAATTTTCGTCATTTTTGGTTTTTTCATCCGCCATAACAAATCACCTCCTTTGCCCGCCGTAGCTTAATGCGAAGGCGGGTTACATATAAAAATCCAGATTCAACCGGGATAAGTTTAGACGAGTAGTACTATTACTATCTTAGTTTCTCACGAATTTGATTTCAAGCACTAAAAAAATCAGTAGTCTGATGATTGTGTTGATTCTTCTCTGTAAATCCTTTGAGGAAATATTCTTCTTTTGGCTGATCTTTTTTATATTTTATGATCCATTGGGCATCTTTTGCTTGAGATTTATGAGATAGCATTGCATTTACTTTAGTCTTCCATACATGGTGAATATCAATCACGACATCCATATCCGATTTCCGGTACCCAGGAGGAAAGTAAATAAAATAGTTGAGTTCCAAATCTGTGGTCTCTTTCAACTCACACATATAAAACAGTGTCACCTGATCCTTGATTTTTTGACACACAAACGTCGTCACCATCGCCACCATTATGTGATCAATATGCCCCGAAACGCCAAGCCGGTCAAAAGTAAGAACTACCTGGGGTTTAAAGTTTATAATTTTCTGTGTTATTTTTTCCGCCATTTTATGATAGAGACTGTTTGAGAGCATGCCGTCGATAAATCCCATAAATTCCACTCGTTCGACGCCGATTATCTTTGATGCGTTCATAAGTTCCTGCTCGCGGATTTTCCCTAAATCACTGCCACCCCGTCCATTTTCTCCGCGTGTGGCACACAGCACATGTATCTCGACTCCTTCCTGGGCATACTTTGCCAGCGTTCCCCCGATGCCAAACGATTCATCATCAGGATGAGCTATAACTGCGAGTATTTTTTTCATAACAAACTCAACTGTTCTTTTTGGTCTTCCGCTTGCTTAACATCAATTTCATCCGGCCAGATTTTCACCGTTCCAAAGACGCCGTCATAACCGGGATTGATCGAAATATCTCCGCGTCTTACTCTGGCAATACCTTCGGCGATTCTTTCTGATGAACGGCGGGCGATCTCTGCTGTTTCAGTTTTAAATAATACATTAAATTCCCCGCTAAATACGGCTACAAGTGAGTCATATTGTTCCTGGACTTTTTTACTAAAGCTTTGCACTTCAAAAACTTCGGCAATAATTTCTTGAAGCGGCACCATCATGATATAAGGCGCGCGTCGCGGAAATGTCTGGGAATAAATCGCGGACAGTGGAAAATCACCCAATTTTTTCTTATACAACTTCAAGTCTGCTTCGCTCCGACCGGCTAAATCCTCCACTCGGTGCAAGACGCCGATCGTCATAGGCTTACCGCAAACAGGACAAATGGTACCTTTAAGTTTCGTTTCTAAAGGGGGCAGACGTACGTTGCAGTTGCGATGACCGTCAAAGTGATATTTACCTTCTTCCGGATAAAATTCCAGCGTTGCCCCAATATACGGTTTAGTTTTATCGCGTTCATAATTTTTGAGAGCTGTACTGATTGAGGCAAATGAAAATTCATTTTCTGGAGTGGCAAAAATGGTGGCTTCACGCATCAGTTTTGGCCCACTATGAGAATCCGAGCAGGAAATAATCGTCCGCTGATCCAATTCTTTTATGCGCCAGTTCATTGCCGGGTCACTGGACAATCCCGTTTCCACCGTATATATGCGATTTGCATATTCACCAAAACACTCAGTTAAACTGTCATAACCTGACATACTCCCAAACAAACTAAACCACGGTGTCCAACAATGCGCAGGTATAACTAATACTTCTTCGGATACACTCCAGACTACTTCACAAATCTGCTGACTTGATAAGCCTAAAATGGGCCGGCCATCCGAGGATAAGTTGCATCCCCGTTTAGTCAATTCTGCGTTAATTTTATCAACTACAGCAAATGATGGCGCGAACAGCAAAATGTGATTTCTGCGCACCTTTCCATTATGGGAATAAATGCACGACACCTCACCGGATAATAAAAATAACGGATCACGTACTCCATCACTGTGAACTTGTTTCAAAGTCCCTACCGAGTTTTCAGAAGTCTTTATTAACTGTTCTTTAATTTCTTTTTTAAGTTTAAGCAAGCCGTTTCCGAGTTCCTCAAGATGGGCTTTTAATTCGCGGATCCACATGGGATGAGTCCAGTCTCCGGTAGCAAGTAGTCCAATACCTTTCTTCAAATTCCATTCATACATTTTGGGGATGATCATGTTCTGCGACACTGCCCGGCTATATTTAGAATGGAGCTGGAGATCAGCGATAATCTGCATTATGGTTATTCTGTAATACTTTTAATGAGTTCTAGAAAGTATTTTTCGGCTTTTTCAAATCCTGTTTCCTTTTTGAATTGTTTTGATTTTTTATACCAACCTCCACCCATCGGATAATAAAATAAATTTTGTTTAATATGGCCTTTGGTGATCATATGTAATGCGGCTTTGGCGTTTTTTTGCAGAACATTCAATCTACCTTCTTCACGATATCGACGTAAAGAATATATTAGTCTGGGATACTTATAAATTTCAAGTGTATAACCTAGATTGTAAAGACGGTCTGATAATTCACAATCCTCTCCATGTATAATTTCTTCAAGAAAACCAGTATTTGTTATAAACGTTTGGCGTTTTATAATGAAATTAAACCCATATAGACATGGTTTTTCAAGTAATTTGCCTATATCAAGTGCCAGGCTGGAAACGCGTGCAATCATTCGATCGTAAATATTGTGGCTATCTGCCCGCAGATATGTAGTTGCCATATCCGGCAGGTTATTGCTGAGCAGATAGCGAACATTCTGTAAGAATCTTTTGGGTAATTGTACATCAGCGTCAAAAAATACCAGATATTTGCCTTTTGCTAGTTTTGCACCTAAATTTCGTTGAAAACTGACATTAGATTTTGGGGAAATTTCGATATGTAAAGGTAAGCTGTTTTTAAATTTTTCGGCTAATTCCCGAGTCTTATCGGTACTCCTTCCATCGACAACTATAACCTCAAACGCTCTCTCTTTCTGCTCTGATAAATCTTCAAGGAGTCTGGGCAAGTAATCCTCTTCGTTAAAAGTTGGGATCACGACAGAGAAATATAGTGTTTTTATCATGCTCGGTTATAATTGTATCAAATGAAAAGAAATGTCGCTATTTCAATAGTCGTACCAGCCTACAATGAAGAAAAACTGATTGACCGCTGTCTGACGTCTTTATTAAGTCAGGACTTTAATCTTCCTTATGAAATTATCGTCGTCGACAATAATTCAACAGATCAAACATCAGCGATTGCGCAAAAATATAACGTTAGGATCATACAAGAATCTCGACAGGGAGTCGTATTCGCCCGCCAAAAAGGCTTAACTTGCGCCGTGGGCAAAATAGTGGCAAGCGTCGATTGCGACGCTACGTATCCCAACAGCTGGCTGGCAATTCTTTACGAGTCATTTTACGATTCACACACGGTCGCAGTTGCCGGAACGCCAACTATGGAAGCAAATCCTTACTGGGCCTATTTTTGGTACAAAAGCTGCTTTTATGTAATTAAATCCGTCTACGGATTAACGGGATATTTAGTCTATGTCGGAGCCTATAACTTTGCCTTTCGCAGGCAAACTTTTTTAGATTTGGGTGGTTACCGGACTTATCTTGATGCCGGCGGGGATGAACTGGATCCGTTATCGAGATTAAGGATTTGTGGAAAAGTGATGTTTAACCCAAAACTTAAAATGAAAATAAGTGCGCGTAGATATCGGCAGGGATTTTTTAAATCCATGCTAATCGACGGTATATATTATTATTATGTGAGTTACCTGCTGGCCAAAATCTTCAAACACACTTCTATCAGAAACCATCCAATTCGTGAATAAGCAACATCCCAATATCCCACTTGGGA
The DNA here is from genome assembly GCA_023245415.1 of Candidatus Gottesmanbacteria bacterium. Taxonomy (GTDB): domain Bacteria; phylum Patescibacteriota; class Microgenomatia; order UBA10105; family UBA10105; genus JAHFKJ01. Next base: position 33,363 of record JAHFKJ010000007.1, read on the forward strand.
GGTGCTTGTCCCCCTCTGGCGGAGAATAGATAGGCCACCTAAGAATATACGTATGCGATTAAATCAACGTTTGGATTGAGCAGCAAACATAGATTCAAGTTCTTTGACCGATGTCGCATCTTCCGGCCGCTTGTCATCACGAAAACGTTCAAGTCTGGGAAAGCGTAGCGCAAAACCGGCGAGCTTTACGCTTAAGGCTTTACCGCTTTTTGACGGTTCCATGACCCGTCCTGCGCTGTGAACGGCTGAACGCGTAATTTCGTCGCAGCTGACCTCAACAACTAACCCCGGCTTAAGCCAGACATCAGGGGTGAGTAATTTTTCCACATCATATTCCTGAGGTTTTTCTTTTGTTTCCAGCTTGTGTACTCGTTTATAAAACTCCCGAAACTGCTCATCGGTTAGCCCTGTGCCAATTTTGGAAATTGTAACGTACTTTTCTTGCTTCAAGTCATAGACGCCGGTCAAAAACTGGCCGACGCCAAAATTAGTCCGTTTTCCCTCACCTTTGGTATACCCCATCACAAGTACGTCTACGGTATCCATAAGTTTTTTGCTCATCGCCTTTTTAAACTTGATCCAGCTCCATCCGCGCATACCGGCTTCATACAGCCCGTCCAATTTTTTAGCAATAATGCCTTCGAAATGTTTTCTTATCGAGTCATCAAATACCTCTTCGATCTTTTCATCTGTACTCACAAGTTCTTCCTGGGCGTAAACAATGGTGCTACCAGATTTAATCACGTCCTGCAATTGTTTTTTTCTTATCCTGTAGGGCTCATCCAGCAAACTTTTGCCATCGATATAAAGAATTTCAAAGGCAAATAATTTAACCGGAATTTCAGCTGCCTTTGATTGGATGTCATATTTACGCTTCCTTTGCATGGTTTCCTGAAAGGGAACAAAGACACCTGTTTCGGGGTTGTAGGCTACAATCTCACCTTCAAAAATCGCCGAATCTGTAGTAATCTGCTTCTTGATCGCTTCACAAATGTCCGGAAACATCTTCGTCATATCTTCCAAATTCCGCGAAAATAACTTAATATAATTACTTTTTGAATTTTTAATTCTTTTATAATGAGCTTGCACCCGAAGTCCATCATATTTATATTCCACCGCGCACTGACCGATCTTTTCGATAATCTCATGAGCAGAGCTCAACCTATTGGCCCGGGCCATCATGATCGGTGTTCCGGGATTGGGTTTAATATGTGAAAGTCCAGCAATTCCTTTTGCCTTAACCGTTTCGGCAACAAAAGCCAAATCTGGACGAACATTGTAAGCCTTCTCTAATCTTTCCTTTTCACCCTTACTGCCAACGAGCATCCAGGATAACCCATCCAACATCGTCATATCAGAAAATCCCAGACGCAATTTCGCAAGGACTATTCTGACGATATATCGAGCTGATAAACTGTCAACGCTTTTTATGATTTCTGCCAGCAGTTTAATCTTTTCATCCTGTGATCCTTCACCGGTTGTACTTGCCATTTTGTGCAGTAACGCAAATATGTCAATGACAGTTGTATTTTTGTTTATTCTTAATTCTTTATTCTTCACTCTTAATTCCTCGACGGTAAATCCTAAATCCCCTGTCAGCTTAAAAACCTTGGTTACATCCCCAATACTCGCATTTAACGCTTCTCCTATTGCCCGGATCACCATTTTATCCGCCATTCCAAATTCCAGAGATTCATATAAAGGCACTACTCTGCCCTGAAGTAAATAGCAAATCTTCCCAATCGTATCCTGTTCTGCTGCTTTAAATAGAAGCGAGAGCACCACCGTCATTTCGTTGCGGGAAGTGATTTTTTCTAAATTAGCAAAGTACTCGGCAAGTTTTGCAAATTTCATGAAGATTATTTTTATTGTTCAATCCGCCCGAGAAGGATCGAAGATTATACAGTAGATATTCTTAATATCTTAATATCTTTGTATCCTAATATCTAGTAATTCCCTAAGATCTCAATACATAGCGTGCGCCTTTTGTGATGCCTTCCTTGACTATTATGCCTTTCTCAACCAGATCTTTCAACTCCCTCAGCACCGTATCTTCAGAAACCATCGGAAATAATTCAAAGAAGGCTTTATTTTGTAAGAATCCGGTATGCTGCAGATATTCCACAAGTTTTATCTGCCGTGGCGTCAGCTGCAGCTGCTGACCGCCAAGCTCTTCTTTAAGCTTGACATCCCGGGAAAGCGACAACACTTTTTCTTTAACACGCGTCAGTTCAATCGCCAAACCTTCACTAAAATAACCCAACCATTCGGTTAGGTCGCCCATATTTCGGGTCACACTTTGCAGCGCCTCATAATAATGTCCGGGCTCGTGATCATAAAATTCTTCGAGAGCGAAAAATTTCTTCGTATCATATCCATCTAAAAATAAGGTTAAGGTTGCCACAGCCCGGGCTACACGGCCATTTCCGTCAATAAACGGATGGATCCGTACCAGTTCATAATGCGCAATTCCGGCCTTCATCACCGGGTGAACTGTATCGGATGAGGTCGTATTTAAGTAATCCAAAAAAGCCCGGGTCTGGAAAGGAACTTCGATCGCCGGCGGAGGCCGAAACGTAATTTCCCCAGTAAGGCTATTTTTTACGACTACCTGAGTCACACGATATGTTCCGCCATGAGGCACATCTAGAATCTTTTCGACAATCAAATTGTGAAGGTACAATATCACTTCCTCTGTTATCTTTTTATGAGCCCGGCCGATAATTTCCCGCGTTTTTATATCTTCAATATTATCTACCACATCGCCTTGAGATTGGGGTTGAGAAAACCGGTTTAAAAAATCCAATACCCGGCGGTAATTGAGCACTTCCTGTATATCCCGATCCCGTCCCACCACTTCCTGACCTGCCACAACTTTCGCCGCTTCGGTATAATTGAGTTCATTGCCTTCGATATGCGTCCCGTGATGCACCGTACGAATGATCGCCTCTTCCCGAAATTTCTCCTCCCATGCCGGCACCAGAGGCGCATTCATAATCACTTCCCGCGCCGCCTCTAGAACTCCAATATTCTTGAGAATTTTATTTGTTATAGTAAATTTTGGAGTATACATAGTAACAAGTGAAAAGTGATAAGTTTTTTAACTTGTCGCTTGCTCGCCTCGCTACGCGGACTTGTCTCGCTACGCGGACGAAGCGGGTTGCTTGTCACTTATTGCTTAATCTATTAACGCATTTTTCCCTCATGTAGTATACTATATGATGTAAATATGGCAACACTAAACGTCACCAAACAAAAAAGTGTTACAGAAAATCTCAAAAAAGAACAGGCACAAATTACACTGGCGGTATTCAAACAAATGGTGGCTCTGGCAACCAGTGGTTTTGGCCTGGTTGCAGCTTTGGCCTGGAACAACGTAATTCAGGAGGTTGTAAATAATTATATCAAGCCTTATTTACCCAAAGGCAGTTCTTTATTTTCTTTATTTATATATGCAACTCTGATCACCACGTTAGCAGTAGTAGTGACGTATAATTTAGCCAGAGTTGTAAAAAAGCTGGAAAATATAGTTAGTAATTAAAAGATCTAGTTATATACTTATCAATAACTCTTTCATTACCCGGGGAATTTCATCGACTAAATCCGAAGCGTTGAAAAAAGGACCAACACTCTTATATAAAGAATCACCAGCTTGTTTGTTAATAAAAGCTCCGGCAATTGTTGCCAAATAGGGATCATTTTTAGTGGCCAGTGCCCCGATCAGTCCTGCCAGGACATCACCTGTACCGCCTTTGGTCATCCCCGCATTTCCTCCGTTTATCTTGACACATTCACCCCGGTTGCAGATTTTACCACCGCTGCCTCCCCCGTTACAGGCTATATCAATCTGTCCTTTAACTAATATAATGCACTGAAAATGTTGTGCTAGAAGTTTAATTTTATCTTCAAACTTTTCCACCTCGCGCCCAACAAAACGTTCCATATTCGAAACTTTACTCCAAAGCAACTCAAATTCTCCTTGATGCGGAGTCAGAATCGCATTCTTAGGAATCAGTGCCACATCCATCATTTGCAATGCTCCGGCATCAATCACCCACTGTTTATGCGGAAATTTGTGGAGTAAATAATTGATTAACGCTTCGGTTTGTAAACCTTCGTCAGTAATTTCTTCGAGTTCTTTTAAGTTTTGAATTGTAAAATGCAATTTTCCCGCCTTCACTTGATTTATAGGATTAGCCCGATCCCGCTTTGGCGGTGATGATTTTTGACTTTTGATTTTTGATTTCTCTGTGCGCACCATTCCCGGCCCGATCAAAATACAGTCATCCTCTTCAATGTATGATTCAATCTCAGTCCGTGGCACCACTATCCCGTCGCGAAATTCTTCCTTTTGCCTCAACACCAACTCATTATTTTCCGGCACTGAGCTGTAATGGACTAAATCCACAATTCTCGATGCCACCTTTAACGCCCAGAGACTAGCTGCATGGAACAAATGCGACCCGCCAATGATTAAAAGCCGCCCATTCTGGCCTTTATGGGAGTCAGGTGGTGGTAAGTAGAGTGATTTCAGATCATTTGTTGTGATAGTCTTCATAACTACCCTGTCATTGCGAGGCGTTTTATCAACGCCGAAGCAATCTCTATTTGATTAAATCTTCATACAAGTCTTTCCAAGTCGGATTTAGTTGATTAATCAAGTCAATCTTCTTTTGACGTGACCCTGCTTTTATTTGTTTTTCTCTTTTAAGTGCTTCTAAAATCTCATTAGATTCCTCAAAATAAACTATTTTAGATACGTTATATTTTGCTGTAAATCCAGCAAGTGTTTTAGTTTTATGTTGATAACATCTCTTGATTAAATTATTAGTTACACCAGTATATAGAACAGTATTCGCTTTATTAGTTGCTATATAGACAAAATATTGTTTGTTTTGCATTTAGATTGCCAAGTCGGGATGTACTATCTGGTACATCCCTCCTCGCAATGACAATTATAAATTACTTTCTTAATTCTATCATTTGTGCATTATTTACCAAACCCTCAGGTAAAAAATGTCGATCAGTAGTCGTTAGTATGGTTTGTTGTTTTGACATGACGCGAAATACTTCTTCCCTATGCTCATGATCCAGTTCAGAAAAAATATCGTCTAACAGTAATACCGGTCGTTCGCCAGATATTTTTTCAATATAATCTAATTCTGCCAGTTTCAGCCACAGAATTGCGAGCCTCTGTTCTCCGCGTGAACCAAATGTTGCTAAATCCCGATTATGTTCAAAAAATTGAAAATCGTCCCGGTGTGGACCCACAAGAGTAGTTGCAGAAGCTACTTCCGCCTGCGCGTATTGCTTCAATCTCTCCTCGGAAATAAGACTTAAATTGTAATACAGGCGATACTGGCCAAACGGTTTTGCACTTGCATTTATCCCGGCTATAAATTTTTCACGCCTGCGCGTCAGATAATTTCCGTCTTTAATCAACAGCTGGTCCCAGAAAAAAAGCTGAGTCCGGGAAGCCTGTCCTTCACGAATAAATTCCAATACTTTGTTGCGCTGACGGATACCTTTTTCGTAAGAAGTCAAAGACCGACGATACTCGAAATCTACTTGAACTAGAACAAAATCCAGATACCGTCTCTTAAGTGTTGGCGGACCAATCACGAGTTCCAAATCTTCAGGCCAGAAAAGCACAGCCTTGAATTTTCCTATAAAATCATTTGGCCGTTTAATTACGCTATTTACTAAAAACCGCTTCAAAGGTGCTTTCTGTCCACCTGCTTCCCCACCCGTTAACATAATTTCTAATTCTATCTGGTCCTTAAGATTTTCAGCCAAAGGCTGATCTCCTCCCAAGGCGGATGCGCCTCGGGTGTACGTCTTGGGCGGAGTGATTTTAGATTTAATTCTAGCTATCTCACTCTCCCATCGTATTACTTCGCTGTCTTTATCTGCACGAAAACTTTTGCCTACTGCAAGTAAATAAACGGCTTCCAAAAGATTTGTTTTTCCTGACGTGTTGGGACCTAAAAATACAGTTATTAGGGGTGAAAATGAAAAAGTGGTTTTTTTGTAACTGCGGAAATTTTGTAGCGTTAAAGTTGCAAGCGTCATGCCAATCGTGTGACAATTTTCGTATTAAAAAAGGGGATAAAATAGACATGGCTAGATTCAAAGTTTTTTTCCATAGGCTGACCTAGATGAATGATATAAGCTTTTAGCGGCTTATATCTGTGCAGGAAAGATCTGAATGAACGACTGATTTCTGGCAATTTTAATTGAGTGAATTTTACTTCGATGGGGATAACTGCATTTACCACATCAAGAACGAAATCTACCTCGGCTTTGTCTTGTGTCCTCCAGAAATGGAGGCGCGAAGGTGGTTGGAGATATTCTTTGAGAAGCAGGAAGATAAAGTTCTCAAAATGAAATCCGCCTGACATATTAAGTGCAGCTGTACCAAATTGTCTTTGAGCATAATTCTTCATGCCCAAATCACCAAAGTAGATCACCGGAGTTTTGGTAATTTCTTTACGAATATTTTTATAGTATGGAGTAACTCGATCCACAATAAACGTTTTTTCCAGATACCAAAGATAATTCTGTACCGTTTTAATCGAAATCCCCAGGGTAGAAGATAATTCAGAGATATTTACCAGATTGCCTGTTTGAGAGGCTAAAACACGAACTAAACTCGTGAAACTTTCAGTCTTTTGGACGTTCAAAAGATAGGCGATATCTTTTTCCAGGTAGCTTTGGTAAATGTCTTTAATAGTTTCAGTCTTATCATCTAAAGTTTGCGCTAATATTACTTTAGGATATCCGCCGAAATTGAGATATTCATTCAATAAATTTTGTGTTTGATCTGAAAAAAGGGTAAAAAAATCTGGAAGTCGATCTTCATACTTATAATCTGTTTTGAAGTTTACAAATTCGAAAAATGAAAGTGTAGTTAGTTCAAACAGCCTCTTTCTTCCCGCTAAAGATTCCTGCACTTTTTCTTTTAACTCAACGCTACCGGAACCAGAGATAATAAGTTTATAAGGCAAACCTCTGTCATATAAACCTTTTAAAAAAAGACCTGCATTTTCTTTTCGTTGAATTTCGTCAATGAAAACATACCCTTTTTCCTCTCCTAGTTGCAGTTTAATTCGATTTAAAAGTGTAACCTGAGACTTAAACATTGGCCCGTCGCTATCATTATCAAGACTTAAGAAAAGCGTGTTTTCACCCAATTTTGAGAGTTCATCTTGAAGTTGACGCATGAGCGTTGTTTTACCAGCCTGTCTGGGTCCAATAATGAGAGATATTTCTGGATTTGTCAGATGTGACTTAAGAATAGGAAAGAGAGATCTACGAATCATATATATATTATAACCCGATAAAATAGAATGTCAAATACCTAAATTATCGTGTTTACTGCCTAGCTTAGTTTGACTAATTGAGACTGGTACTCTCTATTTTTCGAGTAGGAATGAGGTGTCAAGCGCCCCAGGAAGCCGCGGCCACCAGCAAGGTTTAAGCTTCAACTCATGTTCTTTCCACAAATTTTCCCATCTCGCCACGTCCAATACCGATACGTGCGACAAGTCTGTTCCATGCAGATGTCGCAGGAGCCAATTTTCTGTCGTGTAAATTTTGTGTAAAATCCGCTTCTTGGATACTCGCGTACACTCATCGATGGCCCCAGGCAAATCGTCCTGATGAATGTGCTCCAGTACGTCAACCGTCACCACCAGATCAAAAGAATTTTCTTTATAGGGGATACTGCGAATGTCCCCCTGTTTTAAGAAAGGTTTTACTGCTGACAATGCAGACTCAAGTGCATATTCAGAAATTTCCAGGCCCCGGGCATCCACGCCCAACATCCTTAAAAAATGAACCGTATACCCCAAACCGCAGCCGACATCAAGAACTGTTTTCGGATTAAATACCAGTTTGATAAGGAGTGCTCGATATAAAGATCGCAATGGAACTGCATTGCGAAAAATCTTTTTGCCATATTCACCCTTTGACCCGCGAAAGTATTCCCGATCATAAAATGCAGCATCAAGAGTAAGAGGTGCGATCACTGTCCCGACGAATTTCTCCCCATCAATCGCATTTTCGAGGTTTTTTATATTTTTGCCGTTTAAAATAATTACGTTTAAACCTAGTGTTTTAGCTTTTTGCGTTGCTACCGGATCAAATGGCGCGTTTAGACCGGGTATCCACTTATTGCCTACCAGTTTTTCAAAATTATCCCAGCTCATTTTATCTATGGCTTTGGCGTCTTTGTATTTACGGGGATCCTTATCGTACACTTTGTCGATATTCGACAAATTTACTACCGTCTTCGACCCCTGCCCTTCAGCGACTAAAACCGCGCAAAAATCTGTCGACCAGCCGGGTTTCCAGCCTGAACAGACAACTACCGGTTCATCTTTGATATCATACTGGCGGTCATAATGTTTGAAGATTCTCGGATATGCTATATCGCGAAACACGGTTCTGACAAGATGAGCATTTAAACGTGTAGAGTGAATCCCGAGCCAGTCTTTATCATCGAATGTAATTGTTTTCCCCACTACCCTACTCCCCGCTTCAATGTAATTACGAGCGGTTGCCCCTCCGCCACAGATAATAAAAAATCGCCGGTTGTGTGCGGCGATTTGGTTTCTGACAAATTTGCTAAACTCAATCAAAAAATGAATATCAATGCCTCCATTGGGCACAATCAATGATCCGCCTAGGGAGAGGACGATAGTTTCTTTCTCACCCATATTTTTTCGCAAAAAATCCCGCATCTACGGGACTAGCTCGGATTTTAGCATTATATTCCGACTTGTCAACCAAAACCACACATCAGTCAAAGTCTTTTTGCATAAGTTCGTGCGGATACAAGGATTCTGAAGTGATCCCATAGTAAGGCGTGTAATTGGCGTACATCATTGTACCGGGTGATTCGATATACAACACAAACTTTTTACCGTTACTTCTTAAGCGATACTGATAAGAAGCAACTCTTAAAAGTATTGGATCGGTAGTCTTAATATAGGCTCCGGTAAGCTCATTTAACGCAGCCGGATAGACTCCCTTTGCCACATAATATTTTAACAGTCCGTCAGAAAGTATCTTCATGTCTGCGTTAAACTGAGTCCGTTGTGCTTCCTGTTTCTTCTGCGCTTCTGTTTTTAAGCCGTTTTCCAAAAGTTGTCCGTATTCATCAATTGTTTTGACAGGTGTCGGAGTTGTTACGGAAACTGGTTTATTAATGTCGCGTACCAATATGGCTAGAGTCAAATTTAATTTCTGTCCTCCAATACTTTCGAACGGATTTAGTACTGCAGCTACGGGTGAAGTTGCCATATCCATATACGCTTTGCTTATGGATTCTAAGTTCACCTGCGACGTGACAGTCATTTTCCGCGTCAGATAATCAGCTTCCCCATACCAGCTGTCAACTTGAAGTAAGTCAACACCCCCAACCACCGCATCAATAGCCTTAAGGTTATCTGTGCTGCTGCGTTTGTCTTCTGGCAGACTTTCTTTTATTAGTTTTGTCATGGTCTCTTTTGTAGGTATAACTTGGATATGGAACGACCTGACATTATCAATAACTTCAGAAGACAGAAGTTTAATTTCACTTAGAACCATTTTATCAGTCAAAAACTGCAGAGTTTTTTTGTTGGCCGAATCAATCAGCGATTGTTCCTGGCTATGCTCCATAAGCTGTTTGCGCGCCTGCGAATCAATACCTTTCGTGTCGTAGCTTACCCAGTTAGTAAAGACTGCGTCCAAGTTATGTTTGATTTCGGCGGACGTCATCGTACTGCTATGAGCACCAAAATTACCAAGTATCCCAAATACGTTTTCGGAAATCTCATCAATTTTTCCATAAACGGTCTCTCCAACTTTAAGCAGTTTGCCTTTACCGGTATACAGACTTCCGGCAATATTTACTCCCACGTCAACGTTTATATCAAACGTAAAATTTTTCGGGTCGTTAAAATCAATCGGGCCCATAAGCTTCAGATCAACAGACCCTAAACCAATGGCCGTGCCTCCTACCGAACCGCTCATTGAAAATTCGGGATTATAGGTTTTCAATTGTTTGTTTGCCTCGTATGCTGTCAGGACAATTTGTTCGGCAGTTTTGGGTATAAAAGGCAGTTTAGCTGCAAGTTTAACTATCCCCCTGCGCTGGTCGACTGAAATAAAAGGTAATTCAACTCGCCCATATACGGTCGCAGCTCCTGCACCAGCAACGCCAATTACCAGTAAAAAAATCAGGAAAAATAAGATCGAACCAAGAAGCGATTTTTTCTTTTTCACAGGTATGTTAGCTGATGGAGCTTGCGACAGAATATACTCCGGTTCAGGTTGTACAGGCGGCGAAGGCTGTGCGGGTGATTCTGACGGAGTTTGTCCGGTAAAGCTAAATTGGTCATCAGGAGCAGACTGCATAAATTTATTTAAACAGGTTTACCCTTTGTTTGCAATGCACACGATACTTCTACTTATCACTTGTCACGTATCTGACACTTGGGGCAGAAATAAGTTCCCCGACTGCCTAATGTGATCTTCTTAATCACTCCGCCGTCACTGCGTAAGCATTTTTTCCCTTCCCGGTCATATGTACGGAAGTGTTCCTGATAGTGACCGCCTAATCCGTCAAGGTTAATATATTTGGCATCACTGGTTGTCGCCCCGCCATATCTAATCCCTTCACGTAAAACTTTAATTAAACTTGCACGTAAAAGCTTAGCTTCTTGAGAAGCTAAGCTTTGAGCATTCCTGCCCGGATGTATTCGTGCTTCCCACAGCCCATCATTGGCATAAATATTGCCGATTCCGGATATGACAGTTTGGTCCATAATCACGAGTTTAATCGCTTTCTTGCGTTTCCGGATCAATTCATAAAACTGGTCATCAGTTATATTCCATGGCTCCGGCCCCAAGTTCTTCACAAAACTATCTTCTGCCAACTGTAAACTGCTAACTACCCTCACCCAACCAAATATCCTTTGATCGTTAAAATACATTTTGGCCCCGGACTGTAATTTAAAAATCGCCCGGGTGTGTTTACTCGGCAATTTTCCAGTCCAGTCTCCACTCGGATGCCCGCCTACTATCCTAATTTTTTCTCGATTCTTAATTCTTGTCGCTTGCCCGCCTTGCCGCGAGGCAGGTTTCTTATCACTACTCACTAACACAAGTTGTCCCGACATCTTAAAATGAATTGCAAGATGCAAATCATTTTCCAAATTAATTACCAGCATTTTTCCCAGACGTCTGACTCCAATTATCTTTTTTCCGATCACCTGACGCGTATCACCCTGGACTGATTTTTTATGCAGCGTCTCAATTGCGGAAATTCTCTCCCCTGTGAGTTTTTCCTCAAGCTGAAGTTTGATGGTCTCAATTTCTGGAAGTTCGGGCATATAAAAATTGATTATCTATCATTTTTTTATAAGTAAAAAACACGACGGATATTTACTTTTACTTTTTGTCACATCACCGGTTAAATCTAAGACAGAAATATTGCGCTTTTTGAATTCCTTTTTCCAGTCTGTGGGAGATGAAAAAACTATACCTTGAGCAACTACTTGCATAAGCTGCGGCAGTAGAGACAAGAAATAGTCCGCTCCGCCAGGCTGCAGGTTGATTCCAAAAGGCGGATGCGTCACAATCCAGTCAAAAGTATTTTGGGGAAAGGGTAAGTTCTTTGCGTTCGCATAAGTATACTTAGTCATAATTCTCGACAAATGAGGATTGCACCAATCCGGTAAATTTTCATAAATTTTCTCTATTTCTTCGCGATTTCGTTTGGGATCATAATACATTTCTGTTCCTGGGACATACATTCCGCCGGCATAACACAGATCGGAGCAAACGATATTTTTAGGTGAACATGCTGCTGCAACCAAAAGCATATCATTGCCTGAACCCGCAAACGGATCCAATATCGTACGGCCCCGTATTAACTGGGTAAGTTTAGGTAGTACCGGCTCAATTCTGAAATATTCCAACGTCCATGCCTGTGAAACAAAGTCTGATTTATTATCACCTGCAGGCGTTTTAAGATAGCGCGAAGCGCCTTTCAGAAAAAAAACAAATACAGCACGATTGAGCTGGTCTGTGATATCCTGTTTTAATTTTTTTAATGTGTTGTCTTTAAGTTTTGAGAGTTGAGGAATTAATTGTATTAGTTTTGGATAAACATCATCAAACATAACGCCGTCACGCGGATCCAATCCGAACGTGTTTCGCGTCTTTTTCAGTTTATTTAAAAATCTTAACAATAAATGTATTTCTTGAACGGAATTCATATGAAAGAATCAAACAAAACCAGAATGCAGAATAAATATTTAAAAGTAACGTAAGCTTAAACAATTACCTGATTGGTTTGGATAATTTAACATTGATAAACTCATTTCATAACTTAGATTAAAAGTATCACAAATATCTATATATTGGTTTTTTTAAGACAACAAGCTTGTCATTTTAGCAGCAAGTAGTTGTCCTTCTCTGGAAGAAAAGACCAGCTCATATGCTTCCGGCACATCTCCTCCAAGTACATACGTTTTAGCATAAAACCAGCGCAAAGCTTCACGAAAATATAATGCCTTTTGGGCTTCAGGTAGAGTAATAAGATTTCGTTTTATATATCTGATCCAATCTACGACCGTGGTTGCTTCCAATACTTCAAGACCGATACCTGCATGAACTAATGGCTTGATAAGTTGCCATAACTTGTGCTTCATACTCTTGATATCGATTTTACTGCCCTTTGAGAGCGGGTTATTTAATACATTATAAAACATATAAATTTCTATAATATCTGAATCGCTGAAATTGGATAGAATCTCATTCAAATGATTGGTATATGCTCCTTGTCTGCGTGGAAAATAAAAATCTACTTCAACTATTTTACCATCTTTTACCTGCACCCGATCCATCATCAGACGCATGATTAGTCCAAGACGTATTACTTCGGCAAATGCGTCCGGAAACGGTTTAGTTATGTAGTCTTCGTCATTTTGTTCTCTGTAAAGTCTTTCCAGCTGTCTTGCAGTCATACCGGATCGATGTTGTTTAATCAGTCTGTATAGTTTAACCAGGCTATAAATTTCATCTTTTAATTGCTGCCGGCGACGAATCTGTTTATCATTTAAATCAATTTTATCATTTAATTTAATATATTCTTGAATTTTTATCTGCAAGTCAGTGGGTGCATACTGTTCAATTTCATTAATTATATCAATTATTGGTCTGGCTCCTTCAAAATGTGAGTGACTTTCATCTAAAATCTGATCACCTACTGCTTTGAGTTGTTCCGACGTGATATTACCACCATCCAATGGTATCACCCCATAAAACCTGCTTCCAACAGTAACTTGCGCCATGTTTTGTACCGAGGGTAATAACTCTTGCGCCTCACGTTTCAGTATTTTTAATGAATCCGTCTTCTCAAGAAACAAATTAAAAAATGCTCCTAAATAATCATCCTTCACTGAAGCATCTATTAATTTTAGCTCAACCAGTGCGTTGATAAACATTTGCAATCCGTTAGTGAAACGTTGTTTTCCAGGTATTATTTCTTCCCGGTAGAAATCCCGTTGTCTGTGAATATAGGCTTCATCTCGCCTTTCTATCGAAGTTGGTTGCATATTATACATTAGTAGAGAAAAACTGTGTGAGCGTAAAATCGCACTATAGTCAAACGGAGTCAATCCACGTAGTCCTGGAATCAAAGCAGGTAAACCACTATCACGCAGCATCTGCACAGTCTGGTAGGGATCGTATGCAAAACATACCCTTAACTCTTTAATAATAACGAATAATATGGCTCTATCGATAGTTGTTCGTTTATCTTGAGCTTCTGTGAATGCATCTTGAATTTCAAAAGCGGAACTGCTGTCAAATTGGGGAATAAACCGGCTAAAATTAATCTCATCCTCTAAAGGATGTGAAACATTGATACGCATTTCTCGAGTAGTTATCTCTGCAAGCGACGGCGCATCTTTAATTTTAATCGTACTTGGTTGGCGCATTACAAGTCTTGCTTCCTTAGGCAAACATGAATACAGCCGATGATCTCGAACCGTCAGTTCAGCTTGTCCTTTATCCTGTTTGCTGGTTGTGTAGACAACTCGTTTATCTTTTACCGCATTAACTACGTCTTGAGGAAATGTACCGACATGAATGTCAAACACCGACTCAGGATTAGAGTCTGAGTTTTTTACGTTATTCTCGCATAGTTTGATGGACATAAGAACAACTTCCGGTCTTGTTCTCAACGGCCCAATATCAACAACGACTGTATAATCTCCATTCTGAAATAAGGTATAGTGTTCATGTCCGTCGCTACTTATTACCAATTTTTGATCGATCCTGTGTTCTTTTTTTAACCAATCCGAGAATTGTTTTACTGGTGTTGTTAAAAACGTAATGTCTATATCCGGAGCTTGGGAGAAACCTAATCCGCTTTGATTAAATTCTTTGACTAGCGGATGAGTTGAAGTTGTACCCGCTGTTTTCATTTCCTGGTGTAGTGCCTCAAAGTGCTGCCAGTAAAATGGATTCATTCTATCTGCCTGTATCCGCGCTACTTCACCGGTGATACGTACTTGTCCAATTTCATCTTTATGTTGCTCAAATATAGGCACAAAGACTTTATTGAGTATATCGGGTATGCGGGAAGTTAAAGTTGATGGCTCTGACGTTTGCGTCACCAGTTGCGGATGCTCTTGCCTAAGAATCGGATAATAACCAGATAAATACTCATGATCAATAAAGGTATCAACAAAACCCTCTACAGATCCATCTTGCTGTTCGATTAATCCAACGTTTTCTGACGACAAAAAACCTCGACTAACCTGCATTTCAGTCAGTATCATACAATGATTGGGGCAGCTTAAATCGGTAACCTTTACCGCGGATAACTTCCAGAAGTTTAGGTGAAAAAGAAAGTTCTTTCAGACGTTTGCGCAGTCGGGCGATCAGCTGATCTATAGCCCAATCCGAATATTCTTTTTCTGTATGCATTGGCCACATGGACTGGGCTATACTTTCACGGTCCACCACTTGATTATCGTGTTTTAGCAGTAGTTTCAATACTCGCAGTTCAGTTTTGGCAAATACATTGTCTACCAGTACTTCGTTTACATATATCCGGTTATCTTTCAACGTAATTTCTTCGCTACGAACATGCGGACGCAGCAGCAAATCGCTAAATCCGCCAATCAGACACGCTTTTCGTTCATTTGTAAATCGCATTTTGTTGAAATACTTCAAACTATGCTCTTCATCCTGATTGAAATTTTGCTTGTCAGTAACCAATTTTTGAATTAAACTGCGCTCACTTGGCATTAAACTATTAAAAATTGTTCTGAGTCGGAACATCATTCCTTCGCTTTCAGTTTTCCAATCCCCGAATGAGGAAACTTCCCTAACTGCCTGTTTTACCAGCCAAAAATGTCCTCCACCTGCCTGCATGATAGATTCCCGGGCTTTTTCAGAGAGATGCAAATCCCAAAGACCTTCGAGCATTTTAATAAACACGACCGTGTCATCCGGTGTATAGAGCGGGTACAAAAAAATATTTTCATATAACCGGGTCGATACAGGCATAAGGTTAAAATTATGCGGATGCGTGAAGTTTGATTCAAAAAAACATAATATTCTAGTAATCGGCGCATACTTTTCGCTAAACTCTGACACTAGAGAAAGAATTTGTTTATGTTCTGGAGTAAGATATATCTCCGCCTCAGGTAGTACAAGCACCAGGTGTAGCAAGTGGCGTGAAAAATAATCCATCCATTGCAACAAATCATTGGTTTTATGAGGAAGATGTAAAAGATTTAACTGTTCACAGATTTGTATACTTACATCCTGTAATTCATGCGTCATATCGAGATCGAATGTCACACGTAAGAATATGTATTTATCCGGATCACCCAATACCTGCCCAATCATAGTTTTGTCCTGCAATAAGTGGTTAAGTCGAATCAAACGGTCAGTTTTGGGTACGAACAATACAGTCGCATTTTCCTGACGCTTGATTGCCTGAAGCCATTTCGGGACTTCGTCCTTATACTGCTTCGTCTCAAGAAATATATATTCATTTGCCATGATCAAGAGATTATATACTTCTTCAGTGTTTCTGACAAGTTATTGTCAGATAATTTATCAAGCATTTACTCCAAATTTTTAGTAAAATTTTTTCTTTTATAATAAGTAGATTAATATAATCTGACAATTTTTTGTCAGATAATTCATCAAGCATTATAACAATTACTACTTATAATAAACTTGATTAGACAAGGATTATGGAAAACGAAGATTCAATTACTGATTTTCTTAAAGGTTATGAATCCGGATATAAATATTATCAATCCTATGAATACTTCTAAACATACAGTTTCATTTGACTGGGATGAATGTACGATTGATCAGGATAATGGGTCTGTGGTGGTGACATTTCCTGTCAATCAACCGGAGGAAAATGTATGAATATCATGATCCATGCCAAACCCTGGATGTCGATCGGCGAAGCTCTCCACAAAATGTGGAATGAACTCATGTTTGCCAATTTCCACTTCACTGGAGCTACTCAAAACGAAGAAACGCCGGATGACACCACAAATTCTCAAGAGGAATAAACGCAACACCAAAAACCTCTTCTCTCCTCTTGTTCTCTTACTTCAGTTTAAGTACCATGTTTAGGTGGAACATAAACATAAAATTAATCATCCTCACGCTGTTAATTTAAAACAAATGCTCGTACATGTTATGAAGCATAAGTATATTTTCGGACTGGCAGCTGCGTTGATTTATGGTGCTCTAGTTTCCGGACTCATCTTCTGGGCAATTCAGCCAACATCATCCTTTACCAGTCTTATCCGCCTTGCCAAAAATAAAGAAGTCGTCTCACCGATAACCAATGGTGCTTCTCCCAAATCCGTAACCGCAGCCAGTAAAGCTACTTTTATCGCTATCACTTCTGATGTGCGCGTCATGCAGCAGGGAAAATGGTTCAAAGCCGAAGCTTCCACGGAAATTTCCCAGGGTGATTCAGTCTATACCGGAGAAAAATCACAGGCTGCCATCATGTTTAGCGACGGATCATTGCTTAGACTATCTGAAAACAGCTATATTACTCTAAATCACTACGCAGTAAGTGAAACACAAACACAAGTCGATCTATACCAGCTGGTTGGCAAAAGCTGGAACCGGGTCCAACACCTGGCAGGCAAAGAGACGCAGTATCAAGTGGAAACTAACACTGCCGTCGCTACAGTCAGAGGTACGGCATTCGGGGTTGAAGCTGATTCGATAAATTCTGATATTACGGTCGAAGAAGGCACCGTCAGCGCATCACTGGTTGACCGGACTCAAAGCGTTCCGGTCACGATGTTTGAAACCCAAGTTGCGAAAAATCAGCTTGCCGCATTTTCCAAAAATCAGCTGTCGCAAATGCAAGCCGCCAAAGCTGAAAACAAACTTTTTGATACTACCCCCATGCAACCAAAAGCAGTTGCCAAAATGCCGGTTTGGATCTCGGAAAACATCCAGGCGGATATGAAAGTCATGCCGATAATCGAAAAGTATAAAGATCAGCCGGTTCCTCTGAAACCGGAAATTATTCTAGAGCTTCGTAATGAAACAAAATCTGATATGACGCCTTCCAATCCTTCTCCTTCGATAAGCCCCACAATTCTCAAAACTAACCTACAGACCGTGGCTCCGGCTCCGTTACAAATAGCACCCACGCCTACACCCCTTTTGCTGCCGATCAACAATAACAATGCAACAATTGACAATATTGCACCCGTTCAATTGGCCCCCACAGCTTCTCCAGCAGTTATCCTCTCACCCACAAGAGCAGTTTTGCCAGTTTTTATCGCTACTCCAACCCCAACTCCCCTACTTAACATTATTCCATTTAATAACAACGTCAAAATTAAATGACTTTAAATACAAACTCACTCATTTTTTTGATAAAAACTTCTTTGTTAAACACCTGCCCCCATTTTGTACAATCTAACGTCCAATCACGTTTTAACGCTAAAAATTGTTTTAAGACTTGAGCAAGCGCTTCTGTCTCCGGCTTTTCGAAAAATAAGCCGGTCTTGCCTGTAATTACTGTTTCCATCACACCTCCCTGCTTAAGAGCAATCACTGGAATACCATTTTGCATCGCTTCGACGGGCACCATGCCAAAATCTTCTTCCAGGGCGCAAAATATCAACGCTTTGGCTCTTGTGTATAATCCTTGCAACACATTATCGGAAACATTGCCCAATAATTCGATCGTTGGCCCGGCAATTGAACGTAAATATTTTTCTTCTTTACCTGTCCCAATTATTTTTAAGGGCAACTTAAGCAAATTACACGCGCCAATCGCCAAATCAACCCGCTTGGCATACGTCAATCTGCCAACACTTAAAAAATATGATTTATTCTTTATTTGAGAATTTGAAATTTGAAATTTGAAATTTGAAATTGTAACCGGTGGATATATCACTTCTGCTTCCCGACGATAAAACTTTTGGATTCGGCGTTTTGTCTCCTGGGAATTTGCGATAATATAATCAACTCTCTGCATAACCGAGTAGTCATAAATTCGTAAAAAAGGATTTATAACTCCGGCATATGCCCGAATCAGCGAATTTTTTTGAGTCGATCCGGTTGCATAACCGTATAAATTCCGCGGCGGGTGGTGAATATATGAAATATGCACTTGTCCCGGATGCGTGATTACTCCCCGGCTGATAAACCAACCTGATGATGAAATTACTACGTCAAATCCGCTCAAATCCAGACTTTCCCACACCAAGGGAGTCAGGAAACGCAGGGGTGAATGGAATTTCCTCATGCACCATATATTTCCCACAGGACTCACACGAATGTCCCAGGATTTAAATCTCTCCCCCATCTCACCCAAATTTCCCCAGTCTACAAACGCCGTATATAGAGGCGCTTGCGGATACATTTCATGAAGCACCTCAACTACCCGCTCGGCTCCCCCATATTCCCGTAAATAATCATGTACCAATGCAACTTTCATAGTTTTGGGTTTAATTTTTTAGCTGTGTCTTGACGAATTAAACTTCTTAACTCTTTAAACACTTTGTTAAAATCACACTGTACATTTCCGTATTCGGTGCTATACGCGGGCGTTTGCTCTATTTTGGTCCACGTTTTAATATCAGCCTGATTATGTTGAATGATAACCTCCATTTTATCAAGTGCGTGAGCAATTTTTGCCTCAAGTGTCACATTGGCTTCAAATTCTAACCATATATCCAGCAAATGTTTTCCCGTCTGGATTGGCAAATTTTTAGTCATTTTTTCAAGCGCTTTCTTTTCAAGCAGATATTTATTTCCCTGCTGCTTTTTAAAAACAGGCCGATCACCAGCATACACTTCAGGTAAATCATGAATCAAAATCATTTCTAAAAGTCGCTCCAAGTTGATCTGCTCATCTAACTGTGGGATTAACACAATCGCCATCATTACCATCCGCCAGGTATGTTCGGCCACACTTTCACGTCGGCCATTTGACAACCAACTATGCCGCAATTCCCGTTTCAACCCCTCACATTCTTTAATAAAGTCAAGAATATTTGCTAATGATTGAACTACTGCTTTAGACATATATACGTGTACAAAAGAGCTTTTGTACTGTTTAAGATTCCTTGGAGCGAATCCATAGTTTTTCTTACTGAAGGGTAAAAGTGGGGAAACGGTCTCCACCAGCTGGCGGATGGTCCGAGGGTTCCCCCTGATTACCCGAAGTTAGAAAAACAACCTGCCTGCCGGCAAGGCAGGGAAAACCTTCACGAGTTTCCTTCTCTTTGTTTACTTTTTCTGGGTAAGCAGAGAAAGTAAAGATTAAATTTAAAACAATTCCATTTGCTTTTTCGAATCTATATTTGGATTTTTACTCTCAAGCGTTTTTTTACTCATCTCACTAAGACGGCGTAAAAGAGTCTTAAATCCTAAGCTTCCAAACACATCAATCACCTCTCTGGTTAACAAATCGTGTAACTGGGTTGGGGAAATTTGAAATTTAAGCGGCACATCGACTACGACAGTCGCCAGTTTATACGAAAGCAGCGCCTTTTCTTTATCGCTTATTAATTTCTCCCTAACGCCTGGGTTAGTAACTTTTTCTATATGCTTATACAAGTTCTCTACACTATTAAATTTATTCAGCAGCGCTATTGCAGTTTTAGGGCCAATTCCCGCTACTCCCGGATAATTATCAGAAGGATCTCCGGCTAACGCTTTGTAATCTGGTATTTGCTCAGGACGCACTCCCATCCGTTCCTCTGCTTCTTTTTTTCCGAATATTTTCGAATTGGACAAACCTTTCACCGGCATATATAGCTTCACCCGTTCGTTAACCAGCTGCAGCAAATCCCGATCCCCGGTAACAATAACTACCTGGATATTCCGATATTCAGATACTGAGATATCAGGAGAAGGACTATTTTCTTTCTGTTTATTCTTAGTATCTTTGTATCTTAATATCTTAGTATCTTGACAAGCTTGTTTTACAATCGTCCCCAATACATCATCTGCTTCATACCCGTCTTTTTCATAAATTGGAATGCGCATCGCCTTTATAACTTTATGAACTTTTTGAACTTGCGATACTAGCGCATCATCCATTTCCGGCCGCTGGGCCTGATATTCTTTAAACAGCTGTTTACGGAACGTGGGCTTGGGCCGGTCAAAAGCGACTGCCAGATGCGTTGGCTTGAGATCCTCAACGACTCGAAGAAGCAGCGCCACAAATCCATAGACCGCGTTTGTCGGTTCTCCCTGGTCATTGGTCCTGGGAGGAAGAGCATGATATGCCCGGTGTAAAATAGCGTTGCCCTCGAGTAATACGAGTCGAGACATAAATAAATACCAATAAGTGCCAATGTCAAATATCCAATAAATACCAAAGTATTGGTAATTATTTGTATATATTTGAAATTTGATTATTTGTGGTGATTTTTCCTATTTTACCACGACTGCCGTTACGGCGTCACCCGCCGCAGCTGAATCGAAGTAGAGGAGCTATTGATAATAGTTATAATATCGTTCAGTTTACCCGTAAGCTCATTGGCGCTCGATAATTTAATATAATTGGTGTCAATATACTTTTTGTACATATTTTCTAAAGCCGGTTCAATCCAACTATATACAGTCAGCATATATAAATCGATCTCGGGATCCCGTCTGCCTTTACCGGATAATGACAGACTATTTTCCGAAACTGTCCGAGTCTGATCCGCCATTGCACAGGCGAGTTGACTTGTGGCAGTTTTGCTGCAACTTAACCCATAATTGATTGGCCGGAGACTTTCGCCGTATACATAACAGGACTTATCTGCAAAACATGGTTTACCTGGGCTTGGAGCTGGTTGCTCTGGGATGTTGCATATATTTGTCGCAAGATTGCATATATCTTTACCGGTCGGAGATAAACCTGATTTTTTTTCGCAATTACCGACACTCTTTTCCCCGGTATTATAACCGCTAAATGGCGTTGGCAAGTTATTGCAGTAACCATAATAATTTGCGCAATAATATTGATTGCCGCAACCAAAGGGATTGGTTATGGGATCTGCCACATCAACAATAGCCACGGCTCCTCCGCCATCGGTAATTAGAATAATAGCCTGTTTGGTATTTGCCGGCCGGGGTCTGGTAATATTATCTTCGGCGAACATAACTCCAGAACTGATGCTGGTATTTCCATTTAAACTTTTGATTGTTTTTGAGCCTGTAAGTGTCAAAGGATTGTTGCATGCCGGAAACTTCTCAAACTTTGCATATGCTGATGGAATTGAACAGCCTGAATCATAACAAATCGCCGGATCACGTAAAATCCTATCCCAGCATTTAAGTGAAGGTTGAGTATTTCCCGTATCAGTAGTCCCATCTGCTTTTACACAATCAGGGTCATCCGGAAAAGCATAATTAATCGCCCCTACAAGTCTTCTGGGTGGCGTGATGCTGTAATCATTGGTCGGCAAAACAAGATCACTGTCATTTCCGGCAGAAGCCTGCAGCCATCTGGCGTTGTCACGAAAAACACTTATGCCTAGTTTAATTTTGTCTTTATTGGCTAAAGCGTTAATAAAACTAATTAAATTTAAGACTGCTATTTTTTCGGCGTGCATCCGGGATATCCATTTATTTCGATCTGGTTCCGACTCATCGGATAAATCAGTCATACTGGATGTGCAGTCAAGAGCCAGGACTATTTCATAATTATCAAAACCACCGGATATCAGCGTGGTATTTTTAATCGCTTCGATTTTACTTACCGCGTAGGGCCGTTTGGCAGTTAATGTAAATGTCTGGGGATTTGTGCCAGTTATCATAAGATCAATTACTGTTCCGTCAGCCAGTGTTTGCTCGGCTGGAAAACTGGTCGCTCCAAAAGATATGATACGCTTCAATATGTCGTTGATCGTTGATTCCGAAGCGTATTGGGCTATCAAAATATCTGATAATGATTTATTACGGGCAATTGCTAAAAGCAGCCGGGACTGGATAACTGCAATCACCAGAGTTGCCAAAAATGCGAAGAAAATCATGATCAAAAGATTGCTAAACCCGTGACGGTTTTTGGCTGCCGAGATTGTTAGGAAATTATTTACCATTTGTCTTTAAACAGAAATTTGCGTTATCCGTTTGGAAACGACAATCCGGAAATTATCTTTGATTGCTTTAAAGCCTTTATTCTCCATCTCTATTTCTATCTCCAGACTACTTAGACTGTTCACGCCGGAACGCTCATCGACATTAAACTTCGTTACCGTGACCTGATCCGAAGTGATCCGAATCCCATTTCGGGTCAAGGCACCGTTTTCTATAAGGTACGTTTTCTCAATTCCAACCGGACCAATTTTTAACGAATCCTGTTCAGCGTTATCGGTAAGCGTTATATCCCCTCCCCATCGAGTTGTATTACTAAGTTCCTGAACCAGATCATTTTTTGTCTGTTCCAGCTCGTCAAGCTGCTTGGAACGGGAATTAGATGTCAATAACACAGTGATTAACGACGTCACTGCCAGAAAAATCATGCTCGACAAAACCACACCAATTAGCAGCTCAAGTAAACTAAACCCTGACTGCGGTGTTTTATGTTTATGATTAACTTTCATGTATTGTTAAGAACTCGTAAACTTGGTTAATAAGAGTTCTGCCTGTAAAGGCTTGGCTCCAGGTTCATCCCAGGTAACCGTTGTTCGAACTATTCGCCCGCTTGCATCAGCCGTGCCGGGCGCACATAATCCCGATAGCGGTGTACTGATACGTTCACCAGCTGCATTTCGACAGACTTCAACTATCACTATTTCCCGGGTAAAACGCGTTTGCAGAAGGCCTTCATTCCCCAGTTCCAATCCCCAGGTCTCGAGGGCTCCGATACGGATGGGTTTATATATCTTATCTGCTCCAACCGGATATAAACTCCAGTCAGAATTTGCCGAAAATACATTGTATGCGACTTCCATTCCCTCTTGAAGCAATAAACTTCCCTGGGCATCATATTTCGTCCGATGCATGCGCTTGAACATAAAGTTGATAGTGGGAAAGATGGACACGATGAGAATTCCGAATATTACTATGGCCAATAACGATTCCAGAATTAAAAATCCTGATGATTTTTGTCTGTACATATTTTGATTATAATGCATGTACCTCCACAACTCCGGTAACGAGTACCGTAACTTTAAACACCTTGCTGTATTTATTTTGCAAAATTATTGTCTGTTGGGAGGGTATAAAACCGTCATTTTTCTGAAACCAGATCGTGAAATTACTGCTAAAACCTATGTCCTGATGCAAAGTGTAAGATTTATCTACAACCGGTACAGCTTGATCTTTCACCAGTTCATAAGTTGATTCGTTGCTTCCCTGTCTCACTCCCCAATCAACTTCATCTTTGAGTTCCCGGGAAAAAATATGTGCTATACGCAGCACATTTGCCAATTCCTCACCCGATCCCTGTAAGTCCTGGTTGGCACGGGATCTGACGTAAGAAGAAAAAGCTGGTATGAGAATTATTCCGAGAATCGCAAACACTATGAGTATTTCGACGATCGTAAAGGCAGGTGAAGATTTCATAAAACCTATTGCACTTCCAAAAGTACCGGACTGGTAATGATATGTACGGCTTCCAAAGCCGTGGTAATAACTTTTTCCTGCGGAATATTGACGCTAAATACGCCCGTTTGTGTCGGAGTTACCGTTATGGTGGCGATCTTTAAACTGCCGCGAAAAGGTTTGTTATAGGAAATTGCGGCCTGATTTATTTGTACTGACGCGTCAGATTCTATTATCAGAGACAGCGTGGGAATCAGCTTCGTATCATCGGCAAACTCGGCCATTACGCTAAGTTTAATCC
>JAHFKJ010000032.1 GCA_023245415.1 Candidatus Gottesmanbacteria bacterium
CTTTACGTTTTCAGCATGGGTAAAAGTCACGACATTGGGAACAAGTTGGGGCAATCCGCTGTTTCGGGCAAGTATCTATTCTGATTTAGGCACACAGGAATTTGGAAATGTCGTGGGACAAAATTCAACAGCCGCCGGATGGCAAAGTCTGACTTTTAAACATACATTTACTGCAAACGAACTCACGAGCTCAAGTATTAATTTAGGTGTAAGAAATTTTGGATTTAATGGAGTAGCTTTGATTGATGACATTTCCGTTACCTCACCCTAAACATCCCGACTTTTTAAGTTTTACCGCAAATTTCACATTATAATCCAACTTTTAATTCTAAAGGGATTTAGTAAAATGGGCATATGTCAAAAAATAATCTGTATAAATCATTGCTGATGAAGGCTTTTACCAGATTCGGTTTTCAGATCGTATTTGTGCTTATGGCTGCGAATATCGGCATGGTGGTGATTATCAGATTATTTATACTCGCCCAGCTTCCCTGTTTTACAATTGAACAATTGCAATCTGATTCCCGCTGTTTGTACATTTTGAATGATAAAGTATACGAAAAAGGGACGCGGGATGCCCCGCATTATTACCACCCGTGCGGATCTGACGTCACAGCAGCTATTGCCGCAGTCCCATTTCACTTGGCTGATGCACCGATTTATTTAGATTCCAACTTGAGGGGTCAGATTTGTGCGGTCAACCCTTTACCCACTCCCGATCCCATACCTGATCCCACCCTTTCTTCCAATCCCACACCCAATCCATCTGCTTCTCCAATTCTCTATCCCACACTTACAGATCAAAGTCAATATGTTCCACCTGTCTCATCACCAGAAGTCATACCGTCTCCAGATCCCGGAATCGGCGGACCAGTCTATCCTACTTCATCTCCCAATTCCACGCCGAAAACAAACACGCGCCCCAATCCTACTCCAATACCACAAAAATTATTTCTCACACAAATTCCCAAAGCGTCTACAGTCCCAAATAATTTTTTAAATCCGCGTACACCGGCCCTACCTGTTCAAAATACTGCAAGTATTTCCCCAAGTCCAACTCCTGTGGATTTAACAAATGATGCTATTTTCTGGACTCAACTTGGTGTAAATATCAGTTTTGGCCTTCTGGCATTTACCTTCACGATTATGATCGGCCGACATATCCAGCTAAAAAGAAAAGAACGGACACCTTGAAAGACTTGATTTCCAAACACAACAGCGGCTGGTTTATGGTCATTATCTGTTCACTGATACCCGTGGTATTTTGGTATTTTGCAGTGCCTCTAAAATTTCGCTTTCTAAATCTTAGTGCGACACTCACAAGTTTGGGACAAATTACCGGTCTAGTCGGCATGGCGATGTTTGCGCTTACCTTTATATTAAGCAGCCGTATTGGCGGTCTGGAAGATTATTTTGGCGGCATGAATAAAGCATATGTGGCTCATCATATATTTGGCGGAGTGTCATTTATTCTCCTGCTGATCCACCCCTTGCTTCTGGCCGGATCCTATATTCCCCTGTCGTTAAAATCCGCAGCCGATATGCTGCTGCCGTCGACCAACTGGCAGGTGAATTTAGGGATTACGGCATTACTGTTTATGATGTCGATGCTGATATTTACTTTTTTTGTTAATTTACCGTACGAAGTCTGGCGGTTTACGCATAAATTTTTAGGTGTGGCATTTTTTTTCGGCGGATTGCACGCTTTTTTTATTCCCAGTGACATGTCCCGGTATCTCTACGTCCGCATCTACATGCTTACGCTGATCGGCATAGGACTCGCTGGATATTTATATCGCACGGTCTTAGGCAGATTTTTAGTCAAACGCTATACCTATATCGTCAAAAAAGTAAATCAACTCAATCCCCAAACTCTTGATGTTGTCATGGCACCGCAAAAAAAACCGCTGCATTTTGCACCCGGTCAATTTGTGTACATCAGTTTTAAGAAACGTAAACTTCAAGAAACGCATCCATTTTCGATTCTCTCACCGCCGGAAAATTCTGATATGGCGTTGGGGCTGAAAACAGTAGGCGATTTTACTAACGAGATGAAAAATCTGAAACCTGGAACTCTTGTCCGCGTTGAAGGACCATTCGGTAGATTTACTTACTCCTTGTTTAATAATTATCAGCAAATCTGGATCGCCGGAGGCATCGGCATCACCCCATTTATCAGTATGGCCAAAAGTATATCCGATTTAAAATATAAGATTAACTTTTATATTTTAGCCCGCGACGTAGAGGAGATGGTATACCTGAGGGATGCGGTCCTGTCTGAAGCCCGCTTCCCAAATCTGAATGTAATACCGCATTATTCATCCCTAAACGGCAGGCTGACCGCGACGCTTATCCAGGAAAAAAGCGGATTATTGCTCGACAAAGATATATTTATGTGCGGTCCGCCGCCGATGATGTATGCCTTAAAAAAGCAGTTTCGCGCCCTGGGCCTGAAATCATCCCACATCCACTCCGAAGAGTTTCAGATGTTGTAAACCATATAAAAAAATGCACCTGATATGGCTAGAAAACTCAAGAATGAAACATTCTCGATGCACGATCTACTATTTAGTACTGGAATTTTTTCTTCAAAAACATGGCAATCAAAAAGACTACTATGGCGAAAAATGTAATCATACACGGCCAAAGCAAAGTCAACATTAATCCCACAATATAATTTATTTTACCGATGGGATTTACGACCAACGGTATGTATACATACGTGGCTAAAAAATAGCCAACACCAATCGCAATGAATACGTAAATGACTTTATCGTTTTTAGAAATCTTGTTCACTGATACGTTTACTATACATACTTTTGTAAGGTTTTTCCACCTGTCCACCTGTTAGGTGGATTAGCTTCGCACCTGTATTTACGATGATTTCCACCTCGGGGTGCCTGTCCACCTCTGGAGGAGAATACCTGCCTCCCCAGGTGTTAAATCTGTCACACCTCCCAGGTGTTGTCAGGTGTTCAAGTTATTAAAAGATTTTTATGTTATCATTGAAGTAGCAATATATGACTGAACTGACAACTTCACAGGAAATGCGCCCGAATTTACCGATCGAAAGTCAATTAGTCTGGAATTATTACTGGAATGCGGGACTATTAAATGATCCAAATCCGTTTGATGCTTTGGTTCAAAGATTTAAAAGTAAAAGTCTTAAAATTCACACGCCTCGCATAATGGCAGCTAATATTATAAGTGATCCTGTGGTGAAATCACAACTCGATCAAACAATAGATCGATTCAAAATAAAAACGACTAATCCATTCAATGTTAGTACTTCAACTGGAACTGAAATGACAATAACCGACATAACCTTAGAAGACGGAAGGAGGGCAATGAAATTCGGTGATGCAAGAACGGCACAAACCATAGGTACCCTGCAACCGGCGATTTTATCTGGAATATATGAAACACAGACTGGCTTCACGATTGTGCCCTATATACATTTTGCTGACAATAAGCCAAGTGAGTTGCAATTGCTAATTTTAAGCCCGACTCAATTTAAAGCTATGCAGGCGAGGATTCCCCAGCAAAAAGGAGAAAACAACCCATTCATTTTGCCAGCTGACCAGGTAATTGTTAAAAAAGCGATTCATTTTGGGGCAAAAAAACCTGCAGAAGCAGTCTGGCATGCATTATTCGGAACAGGTCAAAATACTGCTTTATCTGCCGAAGCGCAACTCGTGGCACACAACTCTCAACTGTCTGTAAAGATGTCGAGAGTATTTTACGCTTAATTGAAAATATTGACAGACATCTACCTTTAGCCAGGCACCTGTCGCTATCACAGCTTCACACTATTCTTAAGTCTGATCTAAAACAAGCTTATCCGCAAAACCTATTTAATGATCAGATTTTTTATCGGGCAGTGCATACCTATGACGTACTCAAGCAAAAGCAAAAAGAAAATCCAAATGACTGGCCAGTTAATCTGTCAAATAAATTATCAGAACTTACATCCTACATCAATGACTTCACAGAAAAACCTATTGAAAAGTATAGAATAATGGCTGAAAACAAAACTCACGGCAATCCATTTGATTTGCTGAAACAACAGTTGGGAAAAAAGGCTGTATCCAACAAAGAACTTCTAACATTGGTGGCTTCATTCGATGAACAATTAGGCGACATGTTTGGTGAAATTATACCGGAAACAAAAGGAGTCAACGACGAAAATGGCAATTTTATCCTGGATTTTGTTACATCTGCTGGAGAGAAATTACGGCTTAGTGGAAATACCAGAGATTTGAAAGATCTATGTATACCATGTCCTAGCTGTGCTGCTCCAAATAAACTTACAGACAATCATGGAACATGCAGCAGTTGTGGGTCGGCAGGATTACCTCAAATTAATTTAGAGGCACGGACATAAGTTCCACCTCGGGGTGCCTGTCCGCCTTTGGCGGAGAATAGCTTGACACCTGAGGTGTCTACCTAGTACACCCCGGGGGTGGGTGTTTTGGGTGAGTGTTTTGCATAAAATTAAAATGAATCAGCTCTCAAGCAAAATTAGGAGATTAATGTTTTTACAGGACTTTGAGGATTTTATTCGCAGGTTGTAAATCTTCAGAAGTAAATTTCCCATCAGGTGTAACCATAGATAGTAAAGTATAAACCCCATTCAACCTCGCTAAATCAGCTATTCGATATGCACCTGCCATAACAGGTTGAGAATTTGAAGGATTATCAGGTTTATAATCCAAAGAATCGGATATCTCCGGTAGTGTTAAAAATATTGCAATATAGCCTTTTTCATTAGGTTTAAGAGCAAATAATCCTCCTCTATTCAACAATTGCATCGGTCTATATATAAACTCATCTGGTTGCTTGGATAAATTTATTAGAATCTCTTCTGCTGAGTGACCCGCAACTCTTATAAGATCAGTAAGTTGATCCATAGTTATAAATGGCTTGATTCTAGCAATAACATTTCGATCCATAGCTTGACCTTCAAAATAATTCGCACAAAAACCAATAAAAGTCGCCCAATTGGTTTTAATGTAATCAGTTTGAATAGACAAATCTGGAACCAGCATTTTATCTTTCGCTGGGGAATATCCGCCACTACCATCACTATTTTGTCCGTTTTCCAAATAATCCGGAATCGCTAGCATTAGACCAGGATAGTTATTAGCCAGCGCTAATAACCCTTTTCTTACTCTTGATGCATCTGAAAAACCAGATAATTCAATAATTTGAGCTTTTTTTTGTGCAGCAGTTACTTTTTGATCTGAAACTATTTGAGTACCCCAACCGTATCGATATAATTCTCTATCTCGTTCTGATGCAAATAAACTTGAAACCATCTCAATATCAGATAGGACAAAAGGATAAGTAGTAGCACCGTATTTAGTTCTATAAGATGTCAGATCAGCATAAATCGGAATCAGCTGGGCAAGCTTATTTAATCTTAAACTATCTTCAACATTTGGTAAGTAAGATTGTCCTAGACGCTCATCTCGTGATCCTAAAAGATATCCTAATCCAGTCATTCCTACTACCCCAAGCCCTTGTAAAAATTGTCTACGAGACAAACTCATAATGCAAGATATAATATCAATCTATCCTTGAATTTGCAAATGTGATAAATTTCCACCTCGGAGTACCTGTCCACCTCGGGGGTGCCTGTCCGCCTCTGGAGGAGAATAGCTTCGCACCTGAGGTGTCTACCTAGTACACCCCGGGGGTGGGTGAGTACCCCGGGGGTGGGTGAGTATCGAAGAAATGAAGGTTCGGGATTTTGGTGAAATGAGTGCGGTTGCGGGTTGCCAATAAACCATTAAGATATATCACGGTGGCGGCGATAATCAGGTCAGCAGTACTCGCTCCAGTTGTATATGTTTTTTGGCGGTACAATATACCTAACTTTTTGGCAATTGGCTCTGTCAAATCTTGCTTATCAAAGAGACTAAACAAATCTTCCGCTTCAGCTTGATCTTTCAGACTGACAAACTTGGTTGCTGCCCAATATTCACTGATTACAATGGTGGGTAAAACGAGTTGTTGAGTTTTTTCTTCCAGCAATATTTTTAACCAAGGGGCATGATTATGTTCTAAATCGATTAATACGTCCGTATCAACTACAATAATTGACCTCATGTCAAGATCCCTTTTGCTAAACTGGCCAAATAGGCTTTTTCTTTTTTTCTCCACGCTTTACTATCGAGCGGCGATGAACGATACGGATATTTAGAAAAAGTCTTTATGAAACGATCAGTAATAAATTTTATCTCATCCTTAGTTTTGATCGGTTTAACAGCAGATATAACTACTGCAGGTTTACCCTCTTTTTCAATTACTATTTCCCCGCCGGTTCTGCTCGCCCAGTCAATGATTTCAAAAAACCTTTTTCTCGCTTCAGTTGCACCCATTGTCGTATCCATATATTTATAGTGTACACTGCGTACATAAAGCTGTCAATACTCCATAACGCACCGGGTGTGCTACTATTATTTACAATGTTAAAAAAACTGGTCGCATTCACCATACTCCTATTTTGGTCAATAGTTATCTATATCATCGTTGAGGGTATTTTTTTTAGCCCCAAATGAAGTTTTTTTCACTTAGATTCAGTAACCGATTCGATCTTCAAGTCTGACGATTTGTGAAATGCTCCTGCTTGATTTATAGACTAAATTTTGAAACCATATAAAATGATTGTATTATGCACCGATTCAAACAAATCGTTAATTGGATTATAACTATAAGTTTGCTGTTTTTGGCCTTTTCTTTTTGGTACGTTTTTTTCCACTATTTACGGCTCATATTTTATGATTTTTGGACGACGGTCAAAAGTTTGGCTCTCTTGTTCATCCCTATCACGCTGACCATCATTGCGGCATATTTATTACTCCAGCACTTTACACAATGGTCAGCTATTAAACCTTACACAAAATATATTCATCTCAATCGTTTTTTTCTACATATTGTCTTCGTGCTTTTTCTGGCTAATGTTGGCATCATTTATACAATTAACTTACTCGGTAAGGCCGCAGGCACCTGCATGACTGCCCAAGACGTGATGAATGATCCGGCTACGCCTATTGCCGGCGGAGTCAAACGCTGTTTTATGCTCTATTCTAACAATGTCTATAATCATAAATCTGGCGGGCAACCGGATCCGATCTCAACCCTCGGCCATATGGGACATGGCTGTCAAATTCTCATGACTTCTTCAAACG
This sequence comes from Candidatus Gottesmanbacteria bacterium, assembly GCA_023245415.1. Taxonomy (GTDB): domain Bacteria; phylum Patescibacteriota; class Microgenomatia; order UBA10105; family UBA10105; genus JAHFKJ01. Next base: position 7,194 of record JAHFKJ010000032.1, read on the forward strand.
GTACAATTTATGATGCAACCTATGATATTGACACCGGAAGCTATGGATTCCATAAAACCAGCAATTATGTCGGGATAAATGCCCAGGCATATGTCGCACCCCTGTGTACAACAGTAACTTCTATCACAACTGCGACTGAGCATGTAGTTTTTATCAGTGATCCCATCACCACTTCACCTACCCCAATTCCTACTGCAAGCCCCAGTCCGTCTCCGACCAAAAGTCCGAGTCCAACACCGACACCCACGGCTACTCCATCACCAACTCCAACGAAATCACCTACGCCATCTCCGACGCCAACCAGAAGTCCAAGCCCGACACCAACATCGACTCCAACAGCTTCACCAAGCAGTCTTGTCTTTGCCAGCCCCTCAAGCTCACCGCTGGCAGTACTTTTTAACGTCAATTTATTACTGCGTTTCGAAGCGATAACAACTTCGGGTCCAAATCAAAATCTGTCAGTCGTATTTACCGATGTCAATGATCCAACAAAAGTTACCGTATTTAATCCGCAGTTTATATCTGATACTAGCGGACTATATAGACCGCAATCCGTTCAAGATTTGTCCGTCAAAGAAGGCGTATATAAAATCTGCGTCCAGAGTGAACGCTACTTAGTCAAGTGTGCGCAACCTGTCAGCATACTCGTGAGTAATTCTACCGCGCAAACGGTAACCATCGACTTAAGCAATCAGCCATTTCTTGCCGGAAACAGCGTAGATACAGGCCCATCAGCAGATAAAATCGATATTTATGACTATAATAATCTGGTGTCTAATTTTGGCTGTCTGCCCTCTCCTGCCAGTCCGCCGCCGGGCAAAAATTGTGTTTCAAATAAATCCGATTTTGACTTCGACGGGGATATCGATATCTACGACTACAGCTTCCTGGTGGGAAATTTTGGAGTTATGGGAAATTAAATAACCGGACAAACACGCGGACTTAAAATTTTACGTGTCAGACAACGATTTAAATTCTGCGGTCAACTCATTGATTCTATCCTGCGCAAACTGAATTAGTTCTACATCCTGCTTATCTGCCAAAAGCAGAAACTTTCGCCAAACTTCCTGTGCGCTGGCCATATACTGGAATGTTAGCGAGTTCTTCACTTTAGAATATTTACTCTCATATATAAGTTCGTCAAACACTGACCCCAAATCAAAATATGGTCGAGATATTTGGGGTGCGATGTCTATAGCGTGAATTAAATGGTCAAGGGCTTGGTTTAAATATACTTGTTTCATAACATGATCAGATTCCTCTATTGCAAGCCTCAAAGATTTATCACCTGCTCCATGAAGTGCCAAAAATGAATCAGGATCAAGAACGAGCAGTCTCTGATATGTATCAAGTTCCATTTTTAGATAATCTAAGTCATCCATTTCATTTACTTTAGCTGGAGGCAAATACCTCTTTATTCTAAAACCGATCTTATCTAATAGATGTACCTGAGCACCTATTTCAGCCGGGTAAAGGGTTAAATACTGATATTGGCCTGCAGATATCCAATGTACTTTATCTCGATAGCCAGGTGATATAATTTCCAGTTGTAGTGAATTTTGCAGCGGATGCCGGCTGTAATTCACAATGCCGGCACGGGTTATTTTCTGGCCGTTTTTTCCCACACCGGCTATCATATTATCGGTCAATTCTTCATTATCTTCAGGATTTAGCATATCAAACCACACGACTTTATCAGTACCGGTAACCAGTACAACGATAGAATGTTTCGGGACATCGCCTATCATGTGGGATATTTTAAGTTCCGTAAGCAAACTGCTACCCAATAAAGATGCTCCCACACAATTTAACTCCTGGTTCCGGACAATTTCTGATGGACTGCTAATATTACTTACTCTTGGAAAAGTTGAAACGGCAGACTGGACTTTTTCCGCAAATTTCAGTTCAAGACTCTCAATCAGATCCCCATTTCCGGCTTGCCTCGCTTTTTCCAGCTCCAGCTTCATGCTATCTATCCCCAGTGCTGACCGCAGAGTCTCCTCGCATTTTTGCCAGGAAAATAAAGCAATTATAAGCGGTTCCAGCTTTGATATGCGCAGTTCGTCATCTGTTAAGGTTTTTTTATTTACAGTTTTGTCTTTGATTATCTCCAAAGTTTTTTGCAGCCGGTCAAACTTCATATTCACGCGTAAATATTCCAGCCCGCGCCGGACAATGCTTGAGAACATGTCTGTTTCCGGTGTCGTGACAGATCGTTCTATTTTTTGTTTCAGATCGGCGGTAAGACGCTCACGATAAGGCCGTTTGGAAATCCAGGGTTTTATTGAAAAGATTACATCCTCTAGGACTTTTTTCCTGTCTGCTGCAGTTTCAGAAGTAATCCCGGAATTCAAAATATTCTGGTACTCTTCCCACGTCTGATTCTTGAGAATTTCTGCAGCATATTTATGCTGCATCTGGTCATCAAAAATATCAGAGCGAATTATTTTCGATTTCCACCAATTTTGGAATTGCTTCGCAACCGACCGGTCAGACATATTCGGATTCGGAGAAGAATATAATTTCTCAACTATTCCAAAAAACTGTTTGAGTTTTCTGCTTCGCGTAGCTTCAATATCTGATCCATTTTCGAGCGCTTTGATAAATATATTATGCCTGGGAATCTGCTTAAGAATGGCCTCAGCTACATCGGCTTCATCTGGGCTAAGAGTTTCATCTTTTCTTAAACGGCGGTTAACGATCTTTAACTCCGATTCAACTACTGGCCTGCCTGTTGCCAACCACCAATCAACCTGCCCTTCATCTGATTCGGTTAAATTTTGTTTAGAGATGGTTGATATATCAACATCTTGTGTTTCTTTTTGACCGGATATTAAAGACAAGCCGTATGTATAGAAAATTTGGGCTAATGCTTTGGCGTGTTGCTTACCTTGATCTACAGAATCCAATCGCTTTGCGATATAAATCCCCCCGTTGTGAAACAGGTGTCCCAGGTTTTGGATTTTGACCTGGTTCTCATAAGTTTTAGGCGAATTTGGGCCAAATGTGTTCTGGTCGATAGTTTTCATAAGACCAGCCATCTCCCAAAGCTGCAGGTCTTGGGGTACCAGGAGAATTTTTTTGCCTGATTCTAATTCTGAGAAGATAGATTTATCGTCAACTTGATTCCACTGTGACCGGGGAATAAACCTGGTTTCTATTGAATCGTTTATTCTCAGCCAGGTTTGAAAAACTGCCTGAATAATCGGGTCAACATAGTGTTTTCGTTCTATATTTGGAATCACCTCGGTTTCCAACTGTTCTGATACGTTATCCATACATTTATTCTAGCTAAACAGGCTTGCAATATCTATCTACACGCGATAGGCGCTCAAAACTTACCCTGTCTCAAACTCCCTTCTCTCTTGACTCGAGAAAATATTTATCACACAATAATTGTGTGAAGGATAAATCTTCCCGTAGGCTGGGATTTTTGATAATTGTTTTTATTTCTATCGCAATTGCCTTAACCTATGTTTTGACTCTCAAAAACCAGGATATCCGCCCAAGGGCGCAAACTATCACCCCCAGCCCCAGCACCATAGCTGTTATTGACCCGTCCCCGACAAATAGTTATTATGCCCTACTAACTGGCCAAAATGAGGTACCGGCAAATACTTCAACGGCTACCGGAGTCACAACTATTTTGGTAAGTACTCTAAATAATACCATCTCGATGAATATACGAGTCCAAGGCATTCCACTCAGTAAAATCACCGGAAACCATATACACAAAGGCACACCTGGGATGAACGGTCCAATTGTCTATAATATTGATGCGGACGTAAAAGCGTCTGCCTGGAGCAATTCGTTTGGCGGAAGCTTCCGGAATGTTTCCGGCAGTACTAACTTAAATTCATTTCTTAATGACCTCCAAGCAGGCGATCTCTATTTAAATGTTCATAGCGCCAGTTTTACGGAAGGCGAAATCCGCGGACAATTTCAACTTGGCTATCCTCCGATTCTTGATCCGACTCCTTCTCCAAATCCTGTTTCCTGGGTGTCGAATAACGTCTCTATCCAGGCTGATGACTTTTATTTAATTGCCAATAATCGAAAATTCTTCGCCAAAGTATATCCCGTTTATACTTCTGAAACATCAGGCATGATAAACTCGTCACTTTCATATACCCGAATGGACATAGAATGGTTTGAAAACGGTGAATTGATGTCCTTGATGTTGTATATCAAAAAAGACAATCAAAAATGGTGGGCCAGCTCGGTGAGCACATCGAACGGAGAAGTTACCGGAGTTCCAATTTATTATCCCAACCCTCCTCTGCAGACTGATCCGGCTGGCGGCAGCGGTAATTATTTTCAAACACCTCTTGGCCAAGTATTTACCGGTGATGTGATGTTTACCGCAGGATCGAATAATATTTATGCCGGCAGTCTCTATTTTAAAAATCTGCGTTTGAATCCATCTGCCAGTGTTTTAGCCTCACCTTCTCCCACTCCTGCAATCGTGGCTAATTTAATTTTAAATCTAAAATTTGAAGGCGTTGCCACAAGTAAACCCGATCAGTACCTGACTTTTAAATTTACCAATTTAGACCAGACAAAAGCCGCGCCCGACTACATGTTTACCGGCTGGTATCAGTCAAATACCCAAGGCGCGTACACACCCAAAAATCCCACCACAGACATGCTGGTAGTCAAATCCACGTATAAAATTTGCGCCAGTCACGCCACGCATCTGGTCAAATGCGCCAATTCGGTTGACTTATCCGATCCATTTGCGACACAACTTACACTTGATTTAACCAGCAATGAGCTGCTTGCCGGAAATAGCGTGAATTTAGGAACTTCAGTCAATAAAGTTGATTTATACGACTACAATAATATAGTGACTAATTTTAACTGTGTTCCCGGTCAGCCATTTCCTACAAGCAAATCCTGCAACTCATACGCTTCAGACTTTGACTTTGATGGAGATATCGATATTTATGATTATAGCTATTTAACGGGAAATTACGGCATTCGTGGAGATTAGTGAATTGACTTGCGCAGCAACAAGAATAATAATGTGTTCATGACTGTGTCAAATCCGGTTCTTAGACAATCGCCTCCATCAGCTTTAAATTCCAGCAGGGTATTTAAACCCCGGCATTATCTTCTGTTGGCTCTTGCCATCATACTCGTACTGCTTTTCATCATTCGCACCGGGCAGGAATTTATCCCTAAACCCCTGCCTACTCCCCTACCCACACCGCTGATAATTCCCGATGCGAATACCTGGGTAATGCAAACGAGCCAACTGCACAAAATGAATTTAAAACTTCCTCCAGGGTGGAAAATCTATAAAGGCTCGCCGGAAGAATATGAAGTTGCCTGGCAGGGAAACAACGGATTGCAGCTGGTGCTAAACGTGGAACTTACTACCCAAACTGATATCAGCCAGTTCGTTTCAGATTTAGACCGCAAGCGCGCTACTGCATTTTCAGAAGGAACCAAGTCTATTGAAGTATTAACGAGTGCAGGAACGATAATTGCAGGCAAAGCTGCGGTAGAGCGTAAGGAAAGATTTTTGGGAAGTGTGGATCCCTCTCTTGATGCATACGTGATAAATAACGGCAAAGCTTATCTTTTTCAAATGAATCTCAACGACACGCTAAATTTTATGAATCAATATGAAGAGCTGTTTAATCTCATTCTTGCCAACATAACTTTTTCCAATTAGATTTTTATTAAAAATATTAAACCCGCAGTTATAATCATTAATCCGCAAATAATGTACAGTGTCTGCAGCTCACTTTTCTTGCGCGTTTTTAGAAACGAGAGCGATTTTTCTTCTTTGAATAAGAAATCCCATTTCTGAACTGCCGCAATTAATGTCACAACTCCGGCAATGACAGTAAGTGAAGGTAACAGAGGAATCGTGTACATAAAAGAATTACGCGTCTACTTCAGACATTTTTTTCAAAACCCAGGACATGAAGAAGATACCGATATAAATAATCAGCCACATTAGTTTGGAACAATAATAAATCCATACCAGTCCCAGTGAAACTGCTGTCGCTGGAAGTACGATACTCCACCATTTTTTATGGTCATGAATACCAACGATTAAGGCAAGTCCTATTGCAAACACATCTGCAACAAGTAGCATAACTTTCCACCAGGGATCTATTGTACAAACTCCCGTTGTTACGCCTTTGATTTCTGGTGTACTGGAAACTTCAGGTGCTGATGTTTCTTTGGTTTGAGCTGATATCGTCGCAGACTGGGTGGACTGTGTATTTTCTCCCAAGACTCCAGCTTCAAAGCCTGTGGCGTTACCAGTCAGCGTTTGACCGCCAACTGTGACTGACAATTCATTGGAGAAGTCTCCTGGTTGACAGCCATTGCCGGCCCTGACTTTA